>JBIITU010000008.1:0-24158 GCA_044340335.1 Steroidobacteraceae bacterium | reverse complement strand
TGTCGTGAGCGTGGGTGACTGGACCTTCGAGGCACTCGAGGTCGATGGCCACGCCACCGGCCATCTGGCGTTCTTCTCGGCGGCGCCCGCGGTGCTGATCAGCGGCGACCAGATCCTGCCGACGATTTCGCCGAACATCAGCCTCGCGGCGCAGGATTTCGGTCGCGATCCGCTCGGCGACTATCTGGCGTCGCTCGATCGCCTCGAGCGGTTGCCGGAATCGACCTGGGTACTGCCGTCACACGGCCGGCCGTTCACCGGCCTGCGACCGCGCATCCGCGATCTGCGCGACCATCACCTCGAACACCTCGCGCTGCTGCGTGAAGCGCTGGGCGAACCGCGCAGCGCGTTCGACTGCCTGTCGGTGCTGTACACCCTGAAGCGGCTACGCGGTTTTCACATGCTGCTGGCGATGCACGAGTGCATCGCGCATCTCGAGCACCTGGTGCGCCGCGGCGAGGCGCAGCGGCTCGAAGGCGCCGGGGGCGCGCTGCGCTACGCGCGCAACTGACTCAGCGCTTCGACAGCAGGCCGATCGCGATCGCGGCCACGAGCGCGATCGCGCCGACGCCGAGCAGCTTGGCCGAGAATTCGCCGAAGACGCTGACCGGAATCACTTCGAGCACCATCAGGATCCCAAGCGCGGCCAACAGCAGCACGCTGAGCACCGCGAACAGGCGCGCGATGCCGCCCGCGCCGCCACCCTGGCTCGATTCGACCGACTGAGACTCGAGTTTCACGCTGGCTCCGGATACGAGGAAGGACCTGCCGATACTGTATATGTCCCATCCTCGAAGTGTGCGGGACATGGTCACGAATCCGTGCGCTGCATCACGGAGCGTGCGCCAGCGCACAGTGCCGCCGTGGTCGAACCGTGAAACTGGCGTCGGGTTCTGTTGCATGAGGGCGCCCGTCGGGTGGCCAGCGATTTCTTCGAGCGGCAGGCGGCCGCGCGCCGCAGCACGCTGTGGCTGCGCCTGGCGTTTGCCTTGGCGTTCGTCATCATGATTGGCGCGGTTTCGCTGGTCGTGCTGGTGACGCTGTCCGTCGGCATGCGCGTCTCGGCGTCGCAGGCGCTCGCCATCCTGCAGGCCCGTCCGGATGTTTTCCTGCGCTTTTCCGCGTTTGTCGCCGTGGCGATGCTGGCCGTCGCGGCGAGCCGCGCGTGGAAGCTGCGCGCCGGTGGCGGCGCGCTGGCCGAGTCGCTGGGTGGTCGTCGCGTGCTGCAAGAGACAACCGACCCGGCGGAACGTCGGCTGCTGAACGTCGTCGAGGAAATGGCGCTCGCGGCCCGCCTGCCACGCCCCAGTGTCTACGTGCTCGATCACGAGGAATCGCTGAACGCATTCGCAGCCAGCCGCAAGCCCGAGGACGCGGCCATCGGCATCACGGCGGGTGCGCTCGCGGCGTTCGATCGCGATGAGCTGCAGGCGCTGGTCGGCCACGAGTTCAGCCATCTGCTGAACGGCGACACGGCGCTGAACACGCGTCTGCTGGCGTGGCTGCACGGCCTGCATGCGCCGACGATGTTCGCCAAACGGATGCTCCGCGGCGAGAAGCGCAGCTTCGATCCGCGGGCGCTCGTCGCCTGGCCGCTGATCGCCGGCCTGTTCCTGATTGGTTGCGTGGGCACACTGCTCGGGCGCGCGCTGCAGGCGATGATCTCGCGGCGTCGCGAACAGCTGGCCGATGCGTCTGCGGTGCAGTACACGCGCAATCCCCAGGCGCTGCAATCCGTGCTGCTGAAGGTCGCAGGCTGCAACGATGCGGCGCGGCTCGACGCGCGCGGCGCCACCGCCGCCGCCCACATGATGTTCTCGGCGGTGGACCTCGGTTGGATCAGCAAACTGGGCGGGCCAGTGTTCGCCACCCATCCGCCGCTGCTCGAGCGCGTGCGCGCGCTCGATCCGGCCATGACGGAGCAGCGCTACCGGGCGTTGGTGCGGGCGGCCGGCACCGAGCTCCGCGAGCAGCGACGACTCCAGTCGGAGGCGCGGGCCGACAGCGTGGCGGCGAACGCGCAGCGCCGCGCGCAGGCAGCGGCCGCCGCCGCGCAACCGACCACGCCGGTCGCCGCAGTATCGGCCGCGGTGCCGGCTGCGGAGGCAGCCGCGATCCCGACGCCGCTTGCAGCACTGACCCCGGCTGCCACCGATGCGCTTGCCGCTACAGCCTGGGTCGCGGCCGCGGCCGCGCCGCTCGATGCACTGCTGCACCGGATGACGCGCACGCAGCAGCTGGCGCTGCAGCAGTTCACCGCCAGCATTGGCGACGATGCCGCGCAGCTCGATTTGCTGCTGCTGGCCGCACTGCTGGCGCCGGAGGCTGAGCGTCGTACCGCACAGATCCAGAAACTCACCGGGTTGTTCGGTGCGGGTCTTGCGACCCGTCTCGAGCCGATGCTGGCGCGCTGGAACCAGCTGCCGCCGGTCACGCGACTGCCCGCAGTGACCGCATTGCTGCCGCAGTTCGAGGCCGCGCCGGACGACGCGCGCGCACGCTGGGTGCGCGCCGTCGATGCCTTCGCGCGCATCGTGGCGCCGACCGACACGACGCGCTTTGCGATCACGCGCGTGCTGCGCCAACGCTTCGCCGGCGGGCACTCCGCAGCGCCGGATATGCCCGCGCAGTTGCCAGCGCAGGCCGAGGCCGTCGGCATACTATTCTCGCTGCTGGCGCACGAGAGTGGCGCGCAGGCGCAGGACGCCTTCCGTTTCGGCTTGCAGGAACTGTTGCCGCCGCAACGACGCCCGGCGTTCACGCCGGCGCCGATTGACGCCGCACGCGTCGATGCGGCGTTTGCCGGTCTTGCGACGCTGCACCCTTCGGCCCGACGCGCACTGGGCGCGGCGCTCGCGCGGCTCGTTTCCCGCGACCAGGGTTTGTCGGTCGGCGAAGCGGACTGGCTGCGTGCGACGTCGATCCTGCTTGATACGCCGATCCCCGTTCTGCGGCTCGATCTGAAACTCGATGCCGCCGCGACGGCGCGCTGAAAGCGTCGCGACGCCTAGGCCGTCACCCGCGCGGCAGGCATGAAGCGGCTGTTGCGCAGCAGGGCCGCGGACACCAGCGAGACCAGCACGCCAACCGGGAAGATCTCGGTCAATGTCATCGGGATCCGGTACAGCGGGTTCGCGTACTGCTGCTTGAACGTCTCGAGGCCGGCGATGTACTGCTCGAGTTCAGCGCCGCTGACGCCCGCAGCGCGCTGCTGTTCGATCAACAACTTCGCGTAGTCGCCTGCGAAGTCCATGCCGGTCACGGCCAGCGCTGCTTCCCACGCGACCACGTAGCACAGCGAGGCCACGAGGCTGATGGCGAGCCCCATGCCAAACGCGGGCCAGAAGCGAATGACACCGCCCAGTTCCTGGTCGCGGCGCCGCTTGATCGCGACGAAGACGATCGACAAGGCGATCAGCATCGTCAGGTAGCCAAGGATGACGCCCCAGGGGGCGGGCAGCGGTTCGCCGACGACGACCGTCAGGGCAAACAGCGGGATGCCGACGATCAGACCCGCGACCAGGCCGAAGGACAGGACTTTGCTCAACATGACTCGACTCCTTGCACGTGATGGCTGGAGTCGTGATTGGGTGCGAGGCCGGGCCGGTGCACCATCGCCCAAAAGGGTGATTGTCGGGGTATCACCCGCCGCGTCACCCGAGCAGACCGAGTTCGCGCGCCCGTTGCACAGCCTCGGTGCGGCGGCGGGCGCCGAGCTTGTCGAGCAGGCGCGAGACGTGTGTCTTGACGGTGTTCGGCGAGACCGCCAGGCGCCGGGCGATTTCCTTGCTCGAGTGGCCGGCGGCGAGCTCGCGCAGCACCTCGAGTTCGCGGGGGCTGATGCCCAGCGCGTCCTGGGCCTGGGGGTTGCCCTCGGATGCGACCGGCCGCCGGAGGCCGAACAGGCGCCAACCAGCGTAGACGCCCAAGGTCAGGAAGGCGGTCGCGATCAGCACCACGTAGAGGTCAAAAGAGCGCGCGCGGACGACGGTCAGGTAATCGAGCCACTGCAGTGCAGCCGTGCCAACCGCCAGCAGCAAGCCGTACAGCAGCACCGGTTTCCACATTGCCCGACCTCTGGCGTTACGAGGTTGCCGACGCTCAGCGTGCGGATCAGACGTCGATGTTGGACGCCGCCAGCGCGTTCTTCTCGATGAACTCGCGGCGCGGCTCGACCGCATCGCCCATCAGCGTCGTGAAGATTTCGTCTGCCGCGACCGCATCTTCGATGCGCACCTGCAGCAGGCGGCGCGAATCGGGATTGATGGTGGTATCCCAGAGCTGTTCCGGGTTCATCTCGCCCAGGCCCTTGTAGCGCTGGATGGACTGGCCCTTGCGCGCCTGGTCGAGGAGCCAGTCGATCGCTTCCTTGAACGAGCCGACATCGCGCGAATCGTTGCCGCGCGTGATGCGCGCGCCGGGTTCGATCAGGCCTGCCAGCGTGTCGCCGAGCTCGGCGATGCGCAGGTATTCGGCGGAGTCGAAGAATTCGCGGGTCAGGTAGCGCGTGCTCGGCGTGCCGTGCTCGAGCTTGACGACCTGCACGCGCACGGGTTGCCCCTCGGCACCCGGCTTGATTCCGAGCCGGTAGCTGCGTGCGCCATCGTCCAGCGCATTGAGGCGTGCCTCGAGATTGCCGACCCAGTCGGTCAACCAGTCGACGCGCTCGAAGTCGGCGGAGCGCACGCGCGGCACGTAGAGCAGATTCTGCAGCAGCAGGTCGTCGTAGCGACGCGCGAGGCGGCGCACGATGCTCTGCACTTCCATCCAGTGGCGCGCGAGCATCTCGAGTCCCGGGCCGCGCATCGGCGGCGCCGATGCGTTGACGTGCAGCCCGGCATCTTCGAGCGACGCGTTCAGCAGCATCGCATTGAGTTCGGTCTCGTCCTTGACGTAGATCTCGTTCTTGCCGCGCTTGACCTTGTACAGCGGCGGCTGCGCGATATAGATGTGGCCGCGTTCGATCAGCATCGGGATCTGGCGGTAGAAGAACGTCAGCAACAAGGTGCGGATGTGCGAACCGTCGACGTCCGCGTCCGTCATGATGATGATGCGGTGATAGCGCAGCTTTTCGATGTTGAATTCATCGCGGCCGATGCCGCAGCCCAGCGCGGTGATCAGCGTGCCGACTTCCGCCGAGGAAATCATCTTGTCGAAGCGCGCGCGCTCGACGTTCAGGATCTTGCCCTTCAGCGGCAGGATTGCCTGCGTGCGGCGATCGCGACCCTGCTTCGCAGAGCCGCCCGCCGAGTCGCCCTCGACGATGAAGATCTCCGACAGCGCAGGATCCTTCTCCTGGCAGTCGGCCAGCTTGCCCGGCAGGCCCGCGATGTCCAGCGCGCCCTTGCGGCGCGTCAGCTCGCGCGCCTTGCGCGCCGCTTCGCGAGCGCGCGCGGCGTCGATGATCTTGCCGGCAATGGCCTTGGCCTCGGCCGGATGCTCGAGCAGGAATTCCGACAGCTTCGCTGCGACGGCAGTTTCGACGATACCCTTCACTTCCGACGAGACCAGTTTGTCCTTGGTCTGCGACGAGAACTTCGGGTCCGGCAACTTGACCGACAGGATGGCCGTCAGGCCTTCGCGCGCGTCGTCACCCGTGGTCGGTACTTTCTCGCGCTTGGCGATGCCTTCCTTCTCGATGTAGTCGTTCAACGTGCGCGTCAACGCAGCGCGGTAACCCGACAGATGCGTGCCGCCGTCTTTCTGGGGGATGTTGTTCGTGTAGCAGAACATCGACTCCTGGTAGGAGTCGTTCCACTGCATCGCTACTTCGACGCCGATCGAACCTTCCTGCGTCCGGAAGTGGAACACCGACTCGTGCACCGGTGTGCGCGCGCGGTTCAGGTGCTTGACGAACTCCTGCAGGCCGCCGCGGTGCTCGAACACCTCGCCCTTGTTGTCGCGTTCGTCGACGAGCTCGATGCGCACGCCGGAGTTCAGGAACGACAGTTCGCGCAGGCGCTTGGCCAGGATGTCGTAGACGAAATTGATGTTCGTGAAGATCGTCGGGCTGGGCCGGAAGCGCACGCTCGTGCCACGGCGATCGGTCGTGCCGACCTCGGCGAGCGGCGCCTGCGGCTCACCGAGGCGATATTCCTGCTTGTAGAGCTTGCCGGCGCGGTGGATGGTCAGCTGCAGCACATCGGACAGCGCATTGACGACCGACACGCCGACGCCATGCAGGCCGCCTGAAACCTTGTAGGAGCTGTCGTCGAACTTACCGCCGGCATGCAGCACGGTCATGATGACTTCGGCTGCCGAGCGCCCTTCCTCGGGGTGGATGTCGACCGGGATGCCGCGGCCGTTGTCATCGACCGTGACCGACTCGTCCGCATGGATGGTGACCAACACGCGGTCACAATGGCCCGCCAGCGCCTCGTCGATCGCGTTGTCGACGACCTCGAAAACCATGTGGTGCAGGCCCGTGCCGTCATCGGTGTCACCGATGTACATACCCGGTCGTTTCCGCACTGCGTCAAGGCCCTTTAAGACCTTGATTTTACTGGAGTTATAGTCGTCCTGTTCGGTCATGCGGGCGCCCGGGCCTGAGGTCCGTCATTATACCTTTTCCACCCTGCCCTGTTCCACGTGAAACGTGCTTTCTGGCACGCCGAGCGGCGTTGCATCCGGACTCAGGGACGTGACGATCAGCTGGGTCTCAAGGCCCTGCACTTCACGGATGAAGCCAGCCAGACGCCCTGTGTCGAGCTCTGCCGCCGGATCGTCGAGCAGCAGGGTCGGTAGCAGCCCGTAGTCGGCCTTGAGCCACTGCAACTGGGCCAGAGTCAGGGCGACCGCCGCCAGCTTTTGCTGTCCCCTGGACAGCACCTCTCGAGCCACCCGTCCGCGTTGCCGCAGGCGCAAGTCGGCTCGATGGGGACCAAGCCCGGTCGTCCCGCGATCCCGATCCTTGCCGAGCGAGGCGGCCAGCGCCTGCTCGAGGTCCTGGTCCGTGTCCCAACCGGCGTAAAGCTGCAGAGTCAGTTCGATGCCGGCCAGTCGCTGGCATAGATCGACCCAGCGCGGCCCGATGGCATCCACGACCCGCTGACGCGCGTCCGTGATCGCGACGCCGGCCTTGGCCAGCTCCTGATCCCATACCGCTGCGTCCCCATGCCCCTGCCGAAGCGCGGCATTGCGCTGCTTCAGGGCGCGCTGGTAGCGACCCCAGTCCCGACCGAACCCTGGTTCCACGTGGAACACTCCCCAGTCCAGCCAACGCCGCCGGCGGGCGGATCCCTCCTCCACGAGCTTGTGGATGTCGGGATCGATGATCTGCACCGGGAAGGCCGTGGCGAGCTCAGCGAGGCTGTCCGGTGTCCGGCCGCCGATGCGGGCGGTCGTACGCCCTTCACGGGTGACTTCGATACCCACGACCTGTGGCAGCAGCGCGCCCGGCGTCTGACCGACGACCCGAGCCAGGGGTTCGCCGTGCGTGATCAGCCGTTCATTGGAGCGGGTCCGAAAAGACCGCCCGCGACCTAGCAGGTAGACGGCTTCGAGCAGGCTGGTCTTGCCAGCCCCGTTCTGACCGACGATGAGATTGAGACCACCGCTGAGCTCGAGCTCAGCGGTGGCAATGCTGCGGAGGTGCTCGGCCCGGAATGAGGCCAGCAATGCGGGCTCTTACAGGCGCATCGGCATGACGACGTACTTCGTCGATGCCACACCGGGCCCCGTGATCAGGCAGCTGCTGTTCGAATCCGTCAAGGCCACGTGGACGCGGTCGCCCTCGATGGCGGCCAGCGCATCGAGCAGATACGTCACGTTGAAGCCGATCTCGACCTCCTCCGACGAGTACTGCACTTCAACCTGGTCCTCGGCCTCTTCCTGCTCCGGGTTGTGGGCCTGCAGCATCAGCACATCCGGTTTGGCCTGCAGCCGGATGCCACGATACTTCTCGTTCGACAGGATCGCCGTCCGCTGTAAGGCCTGACGCAAGGTTTCACGATCGGCGTCGATAACTTTGTTGGGGTTGGCAGGGATCACGCGACCATATTCCGGGAACCGGCCGTCAATGAGTTTCGATGTGAAACGAATGTCGCCGATCTGGGCACGAACATGGTTCGTTCCGATCGCGAGATCGAGCGTCCCTTCCGTGCCGAGGCAGCGTTGCAGCTCGAGCACGCCCTTGCGAGGCACGATGACCTGCTGCTTGGATTTCACCGGCGTCGAGAGCGCGATTTCGCACAGCGCGAGCCGGTGGCCGTCGGTCGCCACGGCACGGAGCACACCGCCATCGGCTTCCAGCAGCATGCCGTTGAGGTAGTAGCGCACGTCCTGCTGCGCCATCGAAAAATGGGTCTTGTCGATCAGCTGCCGGAAATCCGCCTGCCCGACGCTGAGCGTCAGCTGCGTGTTGATCTCCTCGATGACCGGGAACTCCGCCGCGGGCAGCGTCGACAGCGTGAAACGGCTGCGGCCGCCGCGCACCGTGACGCGATCAGCTTCGGTGATCAGCGTCATCTGCGTGCCTTCCGGCAGCGCGCGACAGATATCGAGCAGCTTGCGACCGGGCACCGTGACGTCACCGGCTTGCTGCACCTGGACCTCGGATGCAGCCACCAGTTCTACTTCGAGGTCGGTGCCGGTGACACTCAGCCGATTGTTGCGTGCCGACAGCAGCACGTTCGACAGCACGGGCATCGTCTGCCGGCGTTCGACGACGCCGATCACGCTCTGCACCGGGCCCAGGATTTGTTCACGCGTCGCGGTCAGCTTCATGGTTCCGCCTTCGGACTCTTAAATTCTAGTTCTTGATTAAGAGAAGATTGTAGAGGTAGTTATGAGGGCTGTGGGCAACTGGATAAGCCAGAAAAGCCTTTCAGATCAATGCCTTGTAAACCATCCAACTGTGCACGGAACCTGCGTCGTACAGTCCATCGCCTGTGGACGACCTGTGGGTGCAAATGGCACCTGATTTCATCCACAGGTTTCCCACCCTCATGTCGCCAGGGTTCTCAACAGGTTTGAATAATCTTCGCTCATTCGCAGATCTTCATCACGAAGATCTTTGATGCGCTTGCAGGCATGCAGCACGGTTGTGTGATCACGCCCGCCGAAAGCCGCGCCAATTTCCGGGAAACTGTGGTTGGTCAGTTCCTTCGACAGCGCCATGGCAACCTGGCGTGGCCGCGCGATCGAGCGACTGCGACGCGGTGACAGCAGGTCGGACATCCTGACCTTGTAGTAGTCGGCGACGGTCTTCTGGATGTTCTCGATCGTCACGAGTTTCGCCTGCAGCGACAGCAGATCGCGCAGCGCTTCCTTCGCAAACTCGACCGTGATGGGCTGCCCCGTGAAACGCGCGTTGGCGATGACCCGGCGCAGCGCGCCCTCGAGCTCGCGCACGTTCGAACGAATCCTCTTCGCCATGAAGAACGCGACGTCTTCGGGGATGTGCGTGCCCGCCGCTTCCGCCTTGCTGATCAGGATCGCCGCGCAGGTCTCGAGTTCCGGCGGATCGATGGAAGCCGTCAAACCCCATGAAAACCGGGACTTCAGCCGCTCCTCGACGCCACTCACTTCCTTCGCGTGCCGATCACAGGTCAGCACCACCTGCTGCTGCCCTTCGAGCAGCGCATTGAACGTGTGGAAGAATTCTTCCTGCGAGCGCTCCTTGCCGGCGAAGAACTGGATGTCGTCGATCAGCAGCGCGTCGAGCGAACGGTACGCTGCCTTGAACTCGTTCATCGTGTTGTGCTGCAGCGCCTTGACCATGTCGCCGACGAAGCGCTCGGAGTGCACGTACGCAATGCGCGCCTGCGGATTGCGGGCCTGGATCGAGTGTCCGATCGCATGCATCAGGTGGGTCTTGCCGAGACCGGTGCCACCATAGAGAAACAGCGGATTGTAGGCGCGGCCCGGGTTTTCACCGACCTGCAGCGCGGCCGCCTTCGCGAGCTGGTTGCTCTTGCCGACGACGAAGTTGTCGAACGTCGAGTCGGGGTTCAGGCGGCCGCTGATCACCAGCCCCTCGTGACGGCGCGGGCTAGGACTGGGCGGCACGCCCTGGGTCGCCGCCACCCCGGCAGCACCGGGCGCCGGCACCTCGGGTGGACGGGAGCCGATCTCGATCGTGACCACCGGCGGATCGCCGCCGGCCTCGCGCCCGACCAGCTCGCCGATCCGCGCCATCAGGTTGCGGGTGACCCAGTCCACGACATAAGGATTCGGCGCCAGCAGCTTGAGCGTGCCAGCGCCTTCGACAGACTGCAGCGGTCGGACCCAGGTGTTGAACTGCGACTCGGGCAGCTCGGTCTCGAGCGCCAGAGCGCAACGGGCCCACAGCGAACCATCCACGCGCTCGCGCTCCAGAGGATCAGGTGACGGGGAAACGGGGGCGGAAGTCTATACCCGGCACAGCCCGGACGCATCGGGGGATAAAGCCGTTTCACCTTGACACCCCGGGCTGTGCTGCTTACCCTTCCCGGCCTTTTTCTCAAGTGGTTTCTCAACCATGAAGCGTACATATCAGCCCAGCAAGGTCCGCCGCGCGCGAACGCACGGCTTCCGCGCCCGCATGGCAACCGCCAATGGCCGCAAGATCCTGGCCCGCCGCCGCGCCAAGGGCCGCAAGAAGCTGGTGCCCTGATCGCATCGCGGCGCTTCCCGGCCCAGGCGCGGGTGCGCCGCAAGAGCGAGTTCGACGCCGTTTACCGGCGGGGTCACCGACTTTCGGACTCGTTGTTCACGTTGAACTACCTGGCCAACACCCACGGTACCCCACGGCTGGGGCTCGCGATCGCCGCGCGCACGGCAGGCATCGCCGTCGAACGCAACCGCATCCGGCGCCTGATCCGCGAGTCCTTCAGACTCGCCCGCCCAAACCTGCCGGAGGCTGATATCGTGATCGGCGCGCGCCCGGCGGTGCGCACCGCAGCCAGCACGGCGCTGCGGAACAGCCTCGATGCACTGTGGGTCAGACTCGGCAAAGCATGCGCACCATCCTCCAAGGCCTGATTCGCGGCTACCAGCTGATCATCAGCCCACACCTCGGGCCGCGCTGTCGTTTCCATCCCAGCTGTTCGCATTACGCGCACGACGCGATCGCAAGCCATGGCGCGACGCGCGGCAGCTGGCTTGCGCTGCGCCGTATTGCGCGCTGTCATCCCTGGCACCCGGGCGGCATCGACCCGGTGCCGGCCGTCTCCGATTCCAAGCAGTCCTAAACACCCGTGAACAAGAACGCCCGCGTATTTCTGTGGCTCGGCCTCGTATTGTTGTTGTGGCTGAACTTCGAGACCTGGACCCGAGACTACGCGGCGCCAGCGCCGTCACCCGCGGCTGCCGCGGGCACGCCCTCGACCGCGCTGAGTGCAGCGATACCCGAAGCCAGCGCGCCGACGACGGCCGCGGCACCCACCGCAGTGGCGGTGCCTGCGACGCCGGTCGCCGATCTCGGCGCCGCAACGCCCGCGCTCCCTGCCACGTCAGCTGCCCCGGGTAGCGCAGCGCCCGCCATCGTCGGAGCTCCAACTGGCGTTCCAGGCATCGTGCGCGTGCGCACCGACGTGCTCGATCTCGACATCAGCCTCGTCGGCGCCGAGCTGAGTCGCGCCGATCTGCTGGTGTATCCGCTCGTCAAGGGCGAAGACCGGCCGGTGCGCCTGCTGAATCGCGATGGCGCTGGCTTCTATGTGATGCAGAGCGGTCTCGCGGGTCCGGCGGGCGCGAACCGGCCGACGCATCTCGCGGTGTTCAGCAGCGGCGGACTCACGGACGTGAAGCTGCCCGACATGCTCGACGAACTGCGCGTGCCGCTGACCTGGACCGATGGCGCTGGCGTCACGGTCACGAAGACCTATGTGTTCAAGCGCGGCTGGTACCGGATAGGCCTCGAATACAAGGTCGAGAACCGCAGCGCCGAGCCATGGTCCGCAGCGTCGTATGTGCAGATCCTGCGCGACGACATCCCGATCGAGCGCTCGATGTTCGATGTCGAGAGCTACGCGTTCAAGGGCCCCGCGTTCTACGACGGCACCAAGTACCAGAAGCTCGCGATCGACGACGAGGACGAGCGCAACCTGTCGCGCGACATCCAGGGCGGCTGGATCGCCGGCATGCAGCACCACTTCACGACGGCCGTCGTGCCGCCGCTCGATGCCACCTATCGCTACGGCATGAAGGTGGACGGCCAGCAGTACCTGCTGTCGACCGCCGGCCCGCTGCGTGAAGTCGCGGCCGGGGCGGATGGCTCGTTCACCGAGACGCTGTTCGTCGGCCCGAAGTTGCAGGTACAGCTCGAGGTCACCGGACCCCGACTCGACCTGGTGGCCGACTACGGCATGCTCACACTGCTCGCGAAGCCGCTGTTCTGGCTGCTCGAGAAGGCGCACGACATCGTCGGCAACTGGGGCTGGGCCATCGTGCTGGTCACGCTGGCGCTGAAACTCGTGTTCTATCCGCTGTCGGAAACCTCGGGCAAGTCGATGGCGAAGATGCGCGTGCTCGCGCCGCGCATCAAGAACCTGCAGGACACCTACAAGGACGATCGCGAAAAGCTCGGCAAGGCGATGATGGAGATGTACCAGCGCGAGAAGATCAATCCGCTCGCGGGCTGCCTGCCCATCCTGATCCAGATGCCGGTGTTCTTCGCGTTCTACTGGGTGCTGCTCGAGAGCGTCGAGATGCGCCAGGCGCCGTTCATGGGCTGGATCCAGGATCTGTCCGCGAAGGATCCGTTCTACGTGCTGCCGCTGGTCATGGCGGTCGCGATGTTCATCCAGTACAAGCTGAACCCGGCGCCGCCGGATCCGATCCAGGCCAAGGTGTTCATGATCCTGCCGATCGTGATGTCCGTGACGTTCGCGTTCTTCCCGGCCGGCCTCGTGCTGTACTGGGTCACGAACACGATCCTGTCGATCGCGCAGCAATGGAACATCAACCGCCGCATCGAAGCGGCGGCCGCGGCGGGCAAGCGCGTCTAGCGGCGCGCGCGCCGCAAGGCGCTACTGCGCTGCAGTCACGGGGCGCAGCGGCTCCGTGAAGCGGCGGATGCCGAGCGCTTCGTAGATCTCGGCCGGGTAGTAGACCGCGCCTTCCTTCATGACCAGCGCGATGCGGCGCACGGCGCTGATGTCCGCGACCGGATCGCCATCGACGAGGATCAGGTCGGCGCGCTTGCCGGTCGTGATCGTGCCGGCCTCGGCGAGCGTATCGCTGTACTTCGCGCCATTCCAGGTCGCGATCTTCAGCACTTCGTTCGACGGAATGCCGAGCCGCGCGTAGATCTCGAGCTCGCGGTGCAGCGTGAAACCCGCGATGTTGTCAGTGCCCGCGACCAGCGGCACGCCGGCGCGGTACAGCTGCATGACGAAGGCCTCGAGCTGCCGGTACGAGGCGCGATGCCGCGCGATGTTCTGCGCGTTGACGTCGAGCGAATTGCTGCGCCACTGGCGCTGCAGGCTGACGGGCACGTGATCGAACACGGCGGCGTAGCTCGGATTGATGCTGCCCTGTTCCTGCGTGAACATGTATTCGTGGATCGTCAGCGTCGGGTCGATCACGGTGCCGCGTTCCTTCAACAGGGCGATGAACTGCTGCACGCGCGCCGAGTCGAGATCGAGCCCCGCCGCGCCTTGCGTGACCAGGTAGAACCGCGCCAGCGTGCGCGTGTCGTCGGTCGGCTTGACCAGGAAGTTCAGCACGACCTGGTTGATGTGGTGCAGCTCGTCGTAGCCGGCGCGCACCGCTTCCTCGGCGCGCATGAAGGCCGGTACGTGGCCGCCGACGCGCAGGCCGCGCGCGTGCGCATACTCCGTGACTGGGCCCACCCACTCGGGCTTGAACGAGTTGTACAGCTTCAGCTGCCGAAAGCCGCGCGCTGCATACCAGTCGACGGCTTCCTTGGCTTTCTCGATGCTGTCGACGACGAAGCCGCCGCGCGCGGAGTAGGGGCTGCGGCCTTCGATGAAACCGTTCGCGACGATGTGCGGCCCGACGACTTCGCCGGCGGCGATACGAGCGCGCAGTCGCGCGAGTTCGCTGTTGTCATTCGACAGGTCGCGCGCCGTCGTGACGCCGGCGGCGATCTGCAGCATCGAGCCGGGCGAACCTTCGTGCGCGTGCATGTCGTACAGGCCCGGCAGCAGCGTGCGGCCGGCGGCATCGAACACCGTGGGCGCGGTGGCGCCGAGCGCGCCCGGCGCGACGATCGCGCTGATGCGACCCTCGTGCACCCAGACGTCGCGCAGCTCGCTGCCCAGCGTTGCAGTCTCGGCATCGAACACACGCGCGTTGCGGATCAGTACTGGCCCTTCCGGGCGGTGCGTGAGGCGCGCGGCCAGCGCGCGGTCGCGCGCGTCCTCGGCAGCCTTCTGCCGCGTTTCGAGTTCGGCACCGGCGGCTTCCCAGCCGCTCTCGATGACGTGCAGATAGCCCGGATACACGAACGCGAACAGTCCGCGCGTCGCGTCCTCGCGCAACCACAGGTAGCTCGCCGTCAGGTCGTCGCCCGACACCGCATACAGGCCGACCTTCATGCTGGTCGTGCCGTTGCTGACATCCGCAGTCGCCAGTCGCTCGATGCTGAGCTGGCCGGCGGGCAGGGCAGCAACCTTGGCGTCGTCGCGCGCGAGCAGCGCGCGCGCCAGCACGGCGCCGATCTCGAAGCTGCCGTTGACCGGCACGTAGAAAGCAGCGGCGGTGGGCCGCATGGCGCCGGATTCGCTCTTCGAGCGCCAGCGTGCCTGGCCGCCAGCGAGGTCGAAGCGTTCGTCGATCGGCGCGCCGAAGGTCGACTTGCCGCTGGCGCGATAGCGGGCCAGCGTGCCGTCGGTGCCCAGGGTCAGCGTTTCGTTCAGGTCCGGGCCGCGACCGTTGTTGCGATAGCTCAGCGTCACGGTCGCGCGGCGACCATCCTGCCAGGTCGTCACCTGTTCGCCGGACTTCTCACCCTGGAACAGCACGACGTGGCGCGTGGTCGTCGTGGCGGCCTCGGTCGCGACCGGGACCAGCAGCAGGCAGGCAAGCGCGAACGCACGCAGTGCGGCAAAGGAACGATGCATCGGATTTCCCTCTGAATGGGCTGCGATCGTCGCACCGCCGTGGTGGCATAATCAACCGCATGGCCCATTCGGACACCATCGTCGCAACCGCGACGGCGCCGGGCCGCGGCGGCATCGGCGTCGTGCGCCTGTCGGGCGCCAAGGTGCCGGAGCTCGCAGCCGTGCTGCTCGGCGAGCTGCCGCTGGCGCGGCGCGCCACCCTCGGCGCGTTCAAGGCTGCGGACGGCTCGATCATCGACGCCGGCATCGCGCTGTTTTTCCCGGGCCCGAAGTCCTACACCGGCGAGCACGTGCTCGAACTGCAGGGCCACGGTGGACCGGTCGTGCTGGAAGCCATCGTGCAGCGCGTGCTGGAGCTCGGCGCGCGGCGCGCGCGCCCCGGTGAATTCACCGAGCGCGCCTTCCTGAATGACAAGATCGATCTCGCGCAGGCCGAGGCCGTCGCGGACCTGATCGACGCCGGCTCGCAGGAAGCGGCGCGCGCGGCGATGCGCTCGCTGCAGGGCGAATTCTCGGCCATGGTCGCGGGGCTCACGGAAGCCGTGATCGAGCTGCGCACCTATGTCGAAGCGGCGATCGACTTTCCGGAAGAAGAAGTCGACTTCCTCGAGGATCGCGAACTCGTCGAGCGGCTCGACGCCGTGCGCGGCCATCTCGATGCGGTCGAGCAGAGCGCGCGCCAGGGGCGGGTGCTGCGCGATGGCATGACCGTCGTCATCGCCGGGCCGCCGAATGCCGGCAAGTCCAGCCTGCTGAACCGCCTCGCCGGCTACGACGCCGCGATCGTCGCGCCGATCGCGGGCACCACGCGCGATGTACTGCGGGAGCGCATCGACATCGACGGCATGCCGCTGCACGTGCTCGACACCGCCGGACTGCGGGCCGACACGCAGGATCCCGTCGAGCAGGAGGGCATCCGCCGCGCGCAGGCCGAGATGCAGCGCGCCGATCGCGTGCTGTTCGTCGTCGATGCGGCGAGTGATCCGGGTGCGGCCGCGTATGCAGACGCGCGCGGCTCATTGCCCGATGGCGTGCCGGTCACGCTGGTGCTGAACAAATGTGATCTCGCGACCGGCGTGCCGCTCGCCGACACCATCACCCTGGCCGGGCCGCAATGGGTTGCGGTATCCGCGAAGACCGGCGAGGGGCTCGAGCTGCTGCGCGAGCATCTGAAGCGCGTGATGGGTTATGCGGTGACCGGTGGCGGCACCGTGATCGCGCGCGCCCGGCATCTCGATGCGCTCACCCGCGCGCGCCGCAGCGTCGAAGCCGCGGCGCAGCTGCTGACCGAGCGGCGCGCCGGCGAACTGATGGCCGAGGAACTGCGCGCCGCGCAGCGCGCGCTCGAGGAGATCACCGGCGCGTTCACGAGCGAGGATCTGCTCGGGCGCATCTTCAGCTCGTTCTGCATCGGGAAGTAAAAAGTCGTGCTCCTTGGTCCTGACTCGTCCGAATCAGACCCCATAAACGCTGGTCAATCAGGTATTTGGGTCCTCAGTCGACTCCGGCCGGACTGGACAGTCCGGTATAATCTGGCCCCATGTGATCCCCCATAGTGTGACCTCTTGGCGTCCGTCCCGGACGTTTGGGGCCAGCGCGATGAGGGACCGCCAGAACCCTCATGGAGCCAACGCGTGCCGCTCACAGAAGCCAAGCTGAAGGCCCTGAAACCTCGTCAGAAGTCGTATGAAGTCGCCGACTCCCACGGCCTGTACGTCGAGGTAATGCCGAGCGGGACGCGCGCGTGGCGGTACAGGTACCGCCTCAACGGCAAACGCGAGAAGCTGAGCTTCGGCACTTGGCCGGCGACGAGTCTGAAGGACGCGCGGATCGCGCACCTTGCGGCGCGCGGCGCGGTGGAACGCGGCGAATCTCCAGCGACCGACAAGCGCGAGCGCCGTCGAAAAGCCCGCGCCCAGTGGTCCGAGGTGGTTACCGTCAAGGAATTCTCGGAAGTGTTCCTGCGCGATCAGGTCTTGCCGGTGCGCAAGGACCCGGAGCAAGTCAAACGCTATTTCCGGATCGACATAGAGCCGGAACTCGGCACTCGCGCCGTTCGTGACATCACCGCTGCAGACCTGTGGCGCGTGATCGATCGCCTGCGGTCCCGCGGCGCGGCTCAGGCCGCCGTCCAGGTCCATGGAATTCTGAAGCGGCTGTTCCGGTACGCCGTCTCGCGCGGCGTGATCGCGTACAGCCCGGTCGAGGGCATCCGCTCCAAAGAGGTCGGATTGGCCAGTTCGCGCGACCGGGTGCTCTCGTCCGAAGAGATCGGCGAAGTACTCCGCCGCATGTACGAGTCCGGGCGGGACCTCTCACACAAGCTCGCTGTGCATCTCTTGCTGATCACGATGGTTCGCCGTGGCGAACTGGTGGGTGCACGGTGGGAAAACATCGATCTCGAGAAAGGCGAGTGGCAAATTCCCAAGGAGAGGTCGAAGACCGGGGTACCGCACATCGTCTTTCTGTCGACGCAGGCGCGAGAGATGTTCGAGCAGCTCCATAGTCTGGCTGGGACGTCACCGTGGGTGTTCCCGATGCGCAAGGACCCTCGCCGGTCGATTGTCGAGTGCACGCTGAACACGAGCCTGAGATACGTGAACTGGGGGGATGTTCCTCATTTCACGCTTCATGACCTTCGTCGAACCGCTAGCACGCACTTGCACGAAATGGAGTACCCGAGCGACGTCGTGGAAGTCGCGTTGAACCACCGGATTCCCGGCGTGAGGGGTATCTACAATCGAGCGCGGTACGCAGAACAGCGGCGCAAGATGCTCCAGCATTGGGCCGACGTCGTCGATGGTCTGCGCCGGGACGCCGCCAAGATCCAGCTGTTTCGGAAAGCGCGGGCAGCTTGATCGACGAGATCGTCGATTGGCCCGACGCGGTCGTGATCATCAAGTCGAAGTCGAATCCCCTCGACATCATGGTGCGCGGGGCAGTGCTGGTCTATCGCACACCGGACGGCTTCGCTTGGGTCGAGTCTGGCTACCTAGACCCCTACGGCAGCCCCAGCCCGCAGTTCCATCGCCTCGTCTGTGAGGTGCGCAAGGTGGGCAGCATGTATCGTTTTGAAAACGAGAGCTGGCGCGGTCGCATCGAACGCTTCAGGCATTCGAGGTCCGAGTGGATGACGCGCGCGTTTGCCGACTATGCCGAGCATCTGGTGCGTTCCAGCCGCTCGCGGCGTGAGGAATGGCTGCGGCTCCGGGAAGAGCTCGCGGATTCATTGGCCTGACGCCGGCGGCGTGCACTGGTTCCACCCCGCAGCCGGCTAGTCCCAGGAATACTCTCCGAGTCCTCTACAGACCCCGTTAACGGGGAAAGGAGGACTCGTGACGACCAACAAGCCGAGACTCATCCGCCTTCGCACAGTCTGCGAGCGGACCAGCCTCTCCAAGTCCACTGTCTACGCGCTCGCACAGCGCGGTCGGTTTCCAGCGCCGATCAAAGTGGGCGCCCGTTCATCCGCGTGGGTTGAGTCGGAGGTCGAAGCCTGGGTCCAGAACAGGATCTCGGCGACCCGGCTGCATCTTGAGGTTGCGAAGTGACTCGCGCGCGCGCCGAGCCACACCGGGTTGCGGTGTCCGAAGTGCTCGCCGCGTTGCGAAAGGTGGAGCAGCAATCGCCGGACTCGTGGACCGCCATCTGTCCGGCGCACGACGAGACTTGGGGAGAGCTCCATATCGCGTGGAGTGCTCACCGCGGCACCCGCTTCTACTGCTGTGCCGGCTGCAGCAGCGGTGCCATCTGGGAAGCGTTGGGTCTGGTCCAGCAACGATGACAGCGCTCAGGCCGGATCTGCCATCCGAGGAAGGCCGTAGGGCGCTCCTGAGCCTCGGTGCCATGTGGGTGGACGAAGCCATCGATAAAGACACCTTCCCGCCACCGCTTGTTGAGGGGCTCCTGGAGCAGAACTCCAAAGCCATGCTCTATGGCCCGTCGGCGAGCGGAAAGTCCTCAATGGCGATTGATCTTGCGTGCCACATTGCGCTCGGACGCCGATGGCACGACCGGCATGTGCAACGCGGTGGGGTCATCTATGTGGCTGCTGAGGCTCCCCAGAGCGTCATACGCCGTGTGCGCGCGTTCAAACTTCACTACGGAGTTGATCGCCGGATGCAGGTGCTTATGGCGCCGCCACAGGCATTAGGGGACACGCTTGACGAGTTCGCCGATCGAGCGCTGTTCGAGGGGAGCGAGCCTCCTGGTCTCGTCATCATCGACACGCTTGCAGCAGCTTTCCCGGGCGAAGAGGGTGCAGAGCACTTCACATCGTTGGCAGCTGACCTCGATCGCATCAGGCAGGCCCTCTGTTGTGCCGTGCTGCTGGTCCATCACTCGGGCAAACAGGAGCGATCGGGCGCCAGGGGCCACAGCAGCCTGTTCGCAGCCATGGACACCGTCATCCATGTGGGCCGGCGTGGTGATCGAGTGACCGCAACCGTTGAAAAGCAGCGCGATGGGATGATCGGTGGGCGTTTCTCCGGCTTACACAAGCCCGTCAACATAGGCACTCGATCGATTGATCCTGATGCGGCCGAGCAGACCTTAACTGCCTGTGTTCTCGTTCCAACGAGCATACCAGAAGTTTCACTCCATGGCTTTCGCCCTACCGAACCGGCCGCATTGCTTCTCGAAGCCCTCCGAGCGGAACGCGATGGCGGGCCTTGCCCGCACTGGCGCCGCCCAGACCTCTACCAAGTGCTGCGTGACGCCCTGGCCGCAACTACGCAAAACGCCATCGGTCCCAACACCCCCAAGCGGGCGGTCGACAGACTATTGCGCGTTGGCGCGCTCGAAGAGGGCGCGGACGGCGTCTTCGCACTGAGAGGCCGGTAGCCCAGTGCTCACTCACCTCACATCCACTCACAAAGTGAGCGCGTGAGCGACGAATCCCAGACTCACTCACACCCCACCCCCCCTAAAGGGGGTGGGTGAGTGAGGGATTGAGCCGATGGTCAGATACTTGGACTGGACCCCGATGCGGACGTCCCCGGACGTCTGTAGAAGAGCGACCGCCCTTTACGGCATGCTGGGAAACATTGGCGAGGGGAAATCGGCAGCATGGACCGCGAAATTGACCCGGAGATCGCGAAGACACTCCTGTCGCTCGTACCTACCGACGGCACTGCGATCAGCAACGCCACCCTGAGTGACGCCCTCAGCAAAGCGCTCGGTCGCAAGGTCAAGGATTACGAGTACCAGGCTTTGCGCGATCGCCTGGTAGGCGAACAGGTGCTCGTGAAGGGCAAGGGTCGCGGAGGCTCCGTCAGGCGTGCTCAGCCCGGTACTCAGGGCGCGGAGTTCTCGCTGTCGGCGCCCAAAGTTGAGGACGCCGAGCGCAAGCCTGCGAAAAGAGTGGCGGACCCCCGCCGTTCGAAGATCGCGCCCGCGGACGATGTCGGCGTCATCAGCTACCGGCACGGAGACCGGCGTCGCAACAACCCTGAAGTCGGCATGGTCGACCCGGATAGCGACCCGGACGAAGGCAAAACGCGGTACGCCTATGACCCGCACCTGGACCCTGCCCTGCAGTTCGACGTGGGTCGAGCACAAGTCGAGCGCATCATCGACGACGCGCTCGAGAGCGGTGACGAGACCGCGATGCGGGAGGCGCTGCTGACCCTAAAGCGCATCGCCGAGCCCTATCTCGCCTGGGCCGGCAAGGCCGAGCGCACGAGCTTCGAAATCGACACTGTCTCGCTGCATGTGCACGAGCGCATCGACCCGGCGACAATCCTCGGTGCCATCCAAAAGCGCATCAAGCAGGGAAAGGTCGGCACGGGCGCCCAGCAAGACTGGTTGCGTGCATGGTTCGAGACGCCGCTTCCGTATCGTGATGCGATCGAGTTCTACAAGCACGATCGTGGTTGGGCGAATCGCCTGATCGCCGGCGATTCTTTGTTGGTGATGAACTCACTGCTCCAGAAGGAGGGGCTGGCTGGGCAGGTGCAGATGATATATCTGGACCCGCCGTACGGAATCAAATACGGCTCGAATTTCCAACCGTTCGTAAACAAGCGTGACGTGAAGGACCGAAAGGACGAGGACCTCACGCAAGAGCCCGAGATGATCAAGGCATTTCGAGATACGTGGGAGCTGGGGATTCACTCCTACCTAGCCTACCTAAAGGACCGCTTGCTGCTGGCGCATCAGTTGCTTCGCGATTGCGGTAGCGTCTTCGTGCAGATCTCCGACGAAAACGTGCATCGCGTCAGAGCGGTCTTGGATGAAGTCTTTGGACAGGAAAACTATTGCTCATTGATCTGCTTCAGAAAGACGACCGGCAAGGCCAGTGCACTTCTAGACTCGACCGTCGACTTCTTAATTTGGTACGCCAAGTCGAAAAAGAACGTAAAGTTTAGACCGATTTTCGAGGAGCGATCGCCGGCGGATGACTACAACTTGCGATCCCTACTTCTTGATACAGGACACCAGCGCGCACTCACTGAAGAGGAGACTGCTCGCTCAGACAGGATTCCTAGCGGGGCGCGCGTATTCCGATTGAATCCAATAACAAGTGCACGCGCGCCGCAGGGAACCGACGCGCGCACAGCACGCTTCCAAGGTTCCGAATTCTCGTCGGGACAACGGACTTTCAGTACTGATGGGGTTGGCCTAGAACGACTGCGGTTCTCGGGACGCATGCGTTCTTCTGGGCGCACGCTTGGATACGTTCGATTTTTGGACGACTTTCCGTTTAAGCCATCAAATGACGTCTGGGATGACACGCGCCAGAGCGGCTTCTCTGATGCGAAAGTCTACGTGGTGCAGACAGCGCAGCGTGCGATAGAGCGCTGCATCCTCATGGCCTCCGACGCCGGCGATCTCGTCTTTGACCCGACCTGCGGCTCCGGCACCACCGCCCACGTCGCCGAAAAGTGGGGCCGCCGCTGGATCACCTGCGATACCTCCCGCGTCGCGATCACGCTCGCGAAGCAGCGACTGATGACCGCGAGCTACGAGTACTACGAACTCAAGTATCCGCACGAAGGTCTGAAGGGTGGCTTCATCTACAAGACGGTCCCGCACGTCACGCTGAAGTCCATCGCGAACAATTCCGAGATCGACGAGATCTGGGAGCGTATGCACCCCGCAATCGAGCAGGCGCTCGCGACGCTGAACGACGCGCTGCGCGCGAAGCCGCCGCAGACGCCGTTCGAGGTCACCGAAGGTGGGCGCAAGGGCTACACCGTCGACTTCTCGCTGCCGGCGTCGAAGACCGTGATGCTGCCTTCCGGCGAGCCCGCGCCCGCCGGCGCACTGCTCGAATGGGAAGTGCCGTTTGATTTCCCCGATGACTGGTCCGCCGCCGCGAAGTCCGCGTTTGCGGCTTTCCACGCCGCGCGCCAGGCGATGCAGGCGAAGATGGATGCTTCCGTCGCCGCGCACGCGGATTCCGAGATCCTGTACGACCAGCCCGAGGTCTCGAAGACGAAGCGCCGCGTCTCGGGGCCGTTTACGGTGGAGGCCGTGCCCTCTCCAATGGTGCTATCTCTCGACGAAGAACAGAGGCCGAAGGAAGCAAACGTCGCGATCGCGCGTTCCGGGCAGTCTTCCCGACATCACCAGTGGCGTGATGAACTTTCCAAGACCGGAATTCGCGGCAAGGGCGGCCAGATTCTGAAGTTGGCCGATCTCGAGACCCTGCCCGAGACACGCTACCTCAGTTGCAGCGGCACCGTGGCGGAAACGGGGGAGCGTGTCGTGGTCAGCTTCGGTCCAGAGCACGCAGCGCTCGAACAGCGTCAAGTCGAGCTGGCCATCCGCGAAGCGGGGGAGCTGTTTCCGCGCCCCAAGATGATCGTCTTCTGCGCGTTTACCTTCGATCCCGAGGCGGCGAAGGACATAGACGCCGTTCGCGGGATCACCGCGCTCAAGGCACAGATGAACACTGATCTTCTCACTGAAGATTTGAAGAAAGCCCGATCGAGCAACCAGAGCTTCTGGCTGATGGGCCAGCCGGACGTCGAGCTCAGAAAGCTTAAAGACGAGCGGTATCAGGTTGAAGTGCATGGCTTCGACTATTTCGACACGGTGAAGGGTGAGCTGGTATCCGGTGGCAAAGGCAAGATCGCTGCGTGGGCTCTAGATACCGACTACGACGAACGGTCTCTTTTTCCGCGGCAGGTGTTCTTTCCGATGGCGGGTGCGAAGGACGGCTGGAACAAGTTACGCAAGGACATCAAGGCCGAACTCGACGAATCCCTGCTCGGCAAGTTGCACGGAACCGTGAGCTTGTCCTTCGAGGCGGGAGAGAACCGCAAAGTTGCCGTAAAGATCGTTGATGACCGCGGCATCGAGTCGCTCAAGATCATCAAGCTCGATTGAAGGCGCCGCAGCATGGAGGCACCGAAGTCGCTGATCATCAACCGCCCCTTCGACAGGCCCGCACGTCACTGGGCGCCTGGACCGGGCGGCGCGCTGCAGCTCGTCGACGGCCGTAGGCCCGCGAGCTACGAGATCATCGACCTGCAGAGCAATACGAAGCGCGTCGAGTCACTGGATCTGGTCGAAAAGATTCGTGGGCGTGTCGATGAATGGCGCGTTGCGGGGTATCCGGGCGTTACCAGCGTGACGCGAGCGCTGCTTGAGCATTGGCACGATCAGACAGCGCGCCAGTACCCGTTCTACTACTGCCAGCTTGAGGCAATCGAGACGCTGATCTGGTGCGTCGAGGCACCCGCAGAGTTCAGCCAGGGCATACACATACCCGGCGACGGAGGTCTGTGGCAGCGGCTGTGCTGCAAGATGGCCACCGGCAGCGGCAAGACTACGGTGATGGCGATGATCATCACCTGGCAGGTGCTCAACGCCGTCACTTTCCCGAAGCGCAACCGTGACTTTTCGCGGGCCGTCTTCATTGTTGCACCGGGTCTAACGGTCAAGGATCGCCTGCGGGTTCTGTACACCGGCGAACCCGACAATTTCTACGACACGTTCGCTCTATGCCCGTCCGAATCGCTGCGGCAGCGCTTGAATCAGGCGGAGCTGCTGATCGAGAACTGGCATGCGTTGATGCCGCTCAAGGAGCCGGATCGATCGGTCGTCAAGAAGGGCGCCGAGTCCGATGAAGCGTTCACCCGCCGTGTACTGGGCAAGCTCGCGAGCCACAAGGATCTCGTCGTCATCAATGACGAGGCGCAT
>JBIITU010000136.1:0-7898 GCA_044340335.1 Steroidobacteraceae bacterium | reverse complement strand
CCGGGACGTCGTATCACGCCGGTCGCCAGCGCGAGGACGCGCTGACCGCCGCGGCCTCGCAGGAGTGCGGCGTACCAGTCGTCAGTGCGGCGCAGGCCATCCGCGAGGCGCTCACTGCGCTCGGCGCGCGCCGCATCGCGCTGCTGTCGCCCTATCCCGAAGACCTGGCCGAGGCCGGTTACCGCTACTGGAATGACGCGGACGTGCCGGTCATCGCGAAGCTGCGCGTCGATCCGAGCCTCGACGACACGCACCGCATCTACGAGTTCACGAGCGCCGATGCGCTCGCCGCGCTGCGCGACCTGTGGCAGCAACCGGCGGCCCGCGACGCCGACTGCGTGCTCGCGAGCGGCACCGGCATGCCGACGCTGCGCGCGCTGCGGCAGTTCGCCGGCGAGTGCAGCGTGCCGGTGCTGTCATCGAACCTGTGCCTGGCCTGGGCGCTGCTGCACCGCGCGGCGCCGGAGCTCGCGCCTGCCGCGCCCGCGGCGCTGCTCGGCCCGCTGTCGCCGAGCAGTGTTTCGCAAGGCTGACCGGCGTGGATTCGCTGTCACAGCTCGTGCTGGGCGCCGGCGTCGGCGTCGCCGTGATGGGCCGGCGCACGTCGGTCTGGAAGGCGGCGCTGTGGGGCGGCGTCTGCGGCACGCTGCCCGACCTCGATGCCTTCATCGAGCATGGCGATCCGATCCGCAACATGACCTTCCACCGCGCGGAAAGTCATTCGCTGTTCTACCTGACGCTGCTCGCGCCCGTCATCGCCGCGGGCGTCGCGAAGCTGCACGGCGAATGGGCGCAGTGGCGCCGCTGGTGGCTCGCGCTGTGGCTGGCGCTGTTCACGCATCCGCTGCTCGACAACATGACGATCTACGGCACGCAGCTCGCGCAGCCATTCACAGATCATCCGTTCTGGATCGGCAGCGTGTTCATCATCGATCCGCTGTACACGCTGCCGCTGCTGATCGGGCTGATCGGCACCGGCATCGCGCGCGGCCCGCACCGGCTGCGCTGGAACACGGCGGGCGTCGCGCTGTCGACGGCCTACCTCTGCTGGAGCATGCTGGCGCAGGCCTGGGTCACGGGCATCGCGGAACGCGCGGTCGCCGCGCAGGGCATCGAGGTCCGGCAGATGCTCGTGACGCCGACACCATTCAACACACTGCTGTGGCGCGTGCTGGTCATGGATGCCGACGGACAGCGCTACCACGAAGGCTTCTATGCGCTCGCGGACCGCGGGCGGCCGATCCGCTTCCGGCAGTTCGACACCGACGCCGCACTGCACCGGCAACTGGCTGACGAGTGGCCCGTCGCGCGCATGGCCTGGTTCAGCCACGGCTTCTACCGGATGCGCGAGGACCAGGGCCGCGCGCTGATCACCGATTTGCGCATGGGCCAGCAGGATGGCTACGTGTTCGAGTTCGTGGTGGCGCGCCGCGGCAGCGGCTGGCAGCCTGCACCGGTGGAATCCGTCGGCGAGCGCGGCGACGCGCGCGCCGGCCTCGCGTGGATCTGGCGCCGGCTGCAAGGGGAGGATCTACCACCGCCATGAACGTCATCACCCAACGCATCGCGGGTCGCGAACGCGACCTAGGCGGCTTCTCGGTCCGCCGCATCCTGCCCGCAGCGGGCCAGCGCATGGTCGGACCGTTCGTGTTCCTCGATCACATCGGGCCGATCGACCTGCCGCCGGGGCCGCACATCAACGTGCGGCCGCATCCGCATATCGGGTTGGCCACGGTCACCTACCTGTTCAGCGGCGAGATGCTGCACCGTGACAGCCTCGGCTCGCTGCAGGAAGTGCATGCCGGCGACGTCAACTGGATGACCGCGGGGCACGGCATCGTGCACTCGGAGCGCTCGACGCCGCACGCGCTGCGCGAGGGCATGCACCTGCACGGCCTGCAGAGCTGGGTCGCGCTGCCCGATGGGCACGAGGACGATCCGCCCGCGTTCGCGCATCATCCGCTGGCCACGCTGCCGCAGCTCGAGACGCCCGATGGCGCGCGACTGCGCATCGTCGCCGGTGAGGCCTTCGGCCGTCGTTCGCCGGTCTCGACGCCGTGGCCCACGCTGTATGTCGACGCGGCGCTGCAGACCGGCAGTTCGCTCGAATTGCCCCCGGAGCACGAGCAGCGCGCGATCTATGTCGCGAGCGGCTCGCTGCAGATCGACGGCGAAGCCGAACCGCTGCGCGCCGGCGAACTGGCCGTACTGGTGCCCGGCGCGACGGCGCGCGTCAGCGCCACCGCCGACGCCCGGGCGATGCTGATCGGCGGCGCCGCGTTCGCGCAGCCGCGCGAGCTCGAGTGGAACTTCGTCGCCTCGACCCGCGAGCGCATCGAGGCCGCAAAGCGCGACTGGCGCGAGCAGAACCTCGCGCGTTTCCCGAAGGTGCCCGGCGACGACCAGGAATTCATCCCGCTGCCAGGCGGTTGAGCACGACACCCATGTTCTCCGAACCGCTGTTCATGATCGCGACCGCGATCTTCGCGATCACTGGCGTGCTGGCCGTGTCGGGCCGCGGCATGGACGCGCTGTCGCTCGTGATCATCGGCGTGGTCACCGCGATCGGCGGCGGCACGCTGCGCGACATGATGCTGGGCGTGCCGGTGTTCTGGCTCGCGGACGTGTCCTACCTGTATGTGTCGGCTGGCGCGGCCGCGCTGACCTTCCTGTTCATCCGCCGCGCCCGCGAGACCGAGCGGCTGCTGCTCTATGCCGACGGCATCGCGACGATCATGTTCTCGGTGGTGGCCTTCGGCAAGACGCTGTCGCTCGGTCATCCGGCCGCCGTCGCCGTCGTCATGGGCGTGATCACGGGTGCCGGCGGCGGACTGATCCGCGATGTCATCACCGGTCACGAGACGATCCTGCTGCGGCGCGAGCTGTACATCACGCCGATCCTCGCCGGCGCGCTGACCTACTTCGCCTGCCGCGAGTGGACCACGCTGCCGCTCGCGACGATCGCGGTCATTGCGATGCTGGTCGGCGCGACGATACGGTGCGCGGCGATCTGGCGCGGCTGGGCGTTCCCGGCCTGGCTGTCCTACCGCGCCTAGGGCCTGTTCACGCTGCGCGGGCCGGCACTGCGCCGAACGCGCACAGTTCCTTCAGCAGCTTCGCGGCGACCAGTGCCGTGATGCCGTTCAGATCACGCGCCGGATTCAGCTCGACGATATCGGCGCCAACCAGCGGCGCAGTCTGCGCGTGCAGCACCGCGAGCAGTTCGCGCACCGTGAGCCCGCCGGGCTCCGGATGCGAGACGCCGGGCGCGTACGCAGGATCGATGCCATCGAGATCGATGCTGATATACAGCGGCCCGGCGAGCCGCGGGATGCGCCCGAGTGCAAACTCGCGCATCGCAATCGTCTCGACGCCGAAACGTGCTGCCTGCTCGCGCTGGTGGCGGTTGGCCGTGCGGATGCCCACTTGCACGAGCCGGCGCGCGAGGCCCTGCTCCATGATCCGCGCGAATGGCGATGCGTGCGAGCGCGGATTGCCCTCGTAGTCGTGATACAGGTCGGGATGCGCATCGATGTGCAGGATCTCGAGCGGCCCGTGCGCGGCCGCCAGCGCGCGCACGATCGGCAACGTGACGGAGTGATCGCCGCCGAGGCACAGCACCCGCTCCGCCGGCGCACCGGTGGCGAGCACGCGCACCGCGGCTTCGATGCGGCCATCGTCGGCGTCGGTGTCATCGATGACGACGTCGCCGGCATCCTCGAGGCTCACGTCGACGCCGATCTCGATGCCGTTCTCCGCGACCAGGTTGCCCGCGTCGGAACGCAGCCCGGCGCGGATCACCTCGGGCGCCTGTGCGGCGCCGCGCAGGTACGAGGAGTGGCGGTCGCTCGGGATGCCGAGTAGCCGGACCTGTCGCAGGCGCATCAGGGGCGATCGTCAGGGACTAGAGCACGGGTGCCGCAGCAGCACTGGGTCGCGGGCGCTTGCCCGCCGCAGCGCCACTGTCGCCGGCGGCGCGCGCCGCCCGCGCGAAGCTCGCGAGTTCGGTGTTGAATCGCGCCGGCTCTTCGGCGAACGGCGAGTGGCCGACATCGACATAGACCGACACCGTCGCCTGCACGCCCTGCGCCGCGAGCTTGGCCGCAAGTTCACGCGCCGGCGCCTCGGGCGTGCTCATGTCCTTCGTCGCGACGTTCAGCAGCATCGGCACGTCGATGCGCGGGATGAGGTCCATGTTGGCGAGTGGGCGGTCGAACATGTGCCGCCGCGCGTACGCCGGCAGCATCATCGCGATCTGAGCCGCGCGCGTCCGCCACTCCTGGCCCATGTCCTTGCCGGTCAGCTGCCCGGCGCTGTTCGCAGCGGCGGCCGCGTTCTCGGCCGGATCGGCGCTCCACTGCAGCGCGCGGTTGCGCATCATCTGCTCGGCCATCGCCGGCGGCGGTGCGCCCGGCGGCGGCGTCAGGCCACCATAGGCCCCCACGAGCGCGATACCGCCCAGCCGGTCGGTGCCGTAACGGCGCAGGTAGTCAGCCACCACCAGCGTGCCGTAGGACCAGCCGAGCAGCACCGGCCGCTCGAGTCCGAGCGCCTCGATGACGCGCCGCACGTCGCCCGCCCAGCGTGCCGAGTCCTTGTAGGCCTCGGGCTCCCAGGGCTTGCCCGAGTTGCCATGACCACGCAGGTCGAACGACACGACGTGGAACTCGTCGGTCAACGGCGCGCGCAGCTGTGCCTCGAACGACACGTGGCTCTGGCCGATGCCATGCACCAGCAGGATTGCGGGCTTGGCCGGATCGCCGGCCGTCGCGACGTTGAGCGGCACGCCACCCTCGCCTTCGACGATGCGGTAGCTGACGCCGGGGGCGGCCCACGCCGCTGGCGCCATGCACAGGCTGGCGAGCAGCGCGACGCAGTGGATGAAGAGGTGGCTGCGGCACGCAGCGGCGGGTCGGGTGGTGGCCATGGGGCACTCCTGTCTGGGAGGCCTAAGGTCTACACTTGTGGCCATGTGGTCAAGACTGATGAAGGCGCTGCACGAGCTCGGCGCCATCGGAATGATGGGCTCGATGGCGGCCTATCTCGTGCTGGTCGCGACGGCGCCGACCGATTCACTCGAGGGCTATGCGTCGGTTCGGCGTGGCATCGACTTCGTGTGCCGCTGGATCCTGGTGCCGTCGCTGCTGGTCACTCTGACCAGCGGCCTGCTGTCGATCGCCTTCACCGAGGCCTACAAGAACGCCGGCTGGGCCTGGTTCAAGGCCGCGCTCGGCATCATCATGTTCGAGGGCACGCTGCTGACGATCCAGGCGTCCGCAACGCGCGCCGCGGAACTCTCGGCCGCCGCCGTCGCGAGCGGCCTGCCCGCTAGAGAGGCCCTCGCGCCCATCCTGCGCACCGAGTGGAACAGCCTCTGGCTGATGCTCGCGCTGTGCTTCGCGAACATCGTGCTCGCCGTCTGGCGACCGCGGTTCAGTCGCCGCCGCGCGGTGGATCCAGAGTGAACACTACCAACGCATCGCTGATCTTCGTGCCCGCCGTTGCGCTGCCGCCCGCGGCGATCGCGACATACTGCCTGCCGCCAGAGACATAAGTCATCGGCACGGCCATGCCGGGTGCCGGCAGGTCGCCGGCCCACAGATCGCGGCCCGTCTTCACATCCAGCGCGCGCAGCTTCTGGTCCATCGCGGCGCCGATGAACACGATGCCGCCGGCCGTGACGATCGGACCGCCGACATTCGGCGAACCCCAGTTGGCATTCTTCGGAATCGTGATGCCAGCGCGCCGGACCTGCCCGAGCGGGATCTGCCAGCGGACCTTGCCGCTCGCAAGGTCGAGCGCGGTCAGCGTGCCCCAGGGCGTCGGCGTGCATGGAATGCCGAGCGGCGACATGAACAGCTCGCCTTCGATGCGGTACGGCGTGCCTTGCAGCGGCCGGGTCAGGTAGTCCTTGCCGGGGACCGCGTCTTCCTTGGCTGGATCCTGCTTGCGGATCACGCGCAGCACGGTCGCGAGGTTCTCGGCCTTGATGATCAGCAGGTTGCTGGCCGGGTCGTACGCAGCACCGCCCCAGTTGCCGCCGCCGAGCGCCGACGGGAACAGCAGCGAACCGCGCACCGACGGCGGCGTGTACATGCCGTCGTAGCGCAGTTCGTCGAAGCGGCGCTGGCAAGCCGCGCGATCGATCGGCGTCAGGCCAAACAGCTCGTCGCGCCGCATCGTCTGGCGTGCGAACGCCGCCATGCCCTGCGGCACCGGCTGCGTCGCCGCGGCGTTCTCGCCGGGCACGTCGGACTTCGGCACCGGCATCTCGACGATCGGCCACAGCGGCTTGCCCGTCTCGCGCTCGAAACCGAACAGCCAGCCCATCTTGGTCTGCAGCAGCGCTGCGGGCACGGTGCGGCCATCGCGGCGGATGTCGACCAGCAGCGGATGGCCGACGAGGTCGTAGTCGAACAGATCGTGGCGCACGCTCTGGAACGACCACTTCACTGCACCGGTGTCGCCGTCGAGCGCGACGATCGCGTTCGCGAGCGGGATGTCGAACTGCCGGCCGCCGCCGTAGTAGTCGGTCGAAGGGCTGGTCGTCGGCAGGAACACGAGGCGCCGCACCGGATCGACGCTGATCGTCGACCAGACGTTGGCCGCGCCCGACACGGCGCGCTTGTCTGCCGGAATCGGGTTGAACTCCCAACGCAGCTCGCCGCTGCGCGCATCGAAGGCGCGCACGATGCCATCACGCGCATTCGACAGACCGTCGTTGACCGCCGTGCCCGAGATCACGAGATCGCCGAGCATCACCGGCGGCGAACCCGCAGCGCCGCCGAAGCCCTCGCCGTGGTTTTCGTAATCGTTGTGCGACACGAAACCGGCATGCCCACGCGCCGCGCCGAAGCCGCTGCACAGCCGACCGGTATTGGCGTCGAGCGCATAAATGCGGCCGCTGTCGCCGTGCGTGAAGATGCGGCGCGCACAGGCGGCAGGCTTGCCGCCCGGGCCTGCGGCGGCCGAGGTTTCTTCCCAAAACGCAACGCCGCGGCAGCGCACGCCCATGCGTGGCGCGGTCGTGACGGGCTTGCCCGTGGCCGGATCCGCCGCGCGCGCGTCGAACACCCAGCGCTCGCGCCCGGTGGCCGGATCGAGCGCGAACACGCGGCCGAATGGCGTGCAGTAATAGAGCGTGTCGTTGACGTGGATCGGCGTCACCTGGAACGCCGTGCCCTTCGGCGACGGCGCGTCGACGAAATCGCCGGAGCGGTGCGTCCACGCGACGCGCAGCCGCTTGACGTTGCCGGCATTGATGTCGCGCAACGGCGAGAACTGGCTCCCGCCCGCGTCACGACCGAAATGAGGCCAGTCGGACGGCGCCGGTTCGGCGGCGCGCGCCGCGGGCAACACCAGCAGCGCGACGCCCAACATGCATACTGCGTGGCGAAGCATCAGCCGCTCAGCCCGCAGCCGGACTCAGCGCGCTCTGCACTTCGTCGAGGAAACGCTTGCGCTCGCGCGCGAGGCGTTCCTTGACGGCGGCGCTCGGCTGGTAGGCATCGAGCAGGTCGCCACTGGCGATTCCCTTCTCGGCCAGCACCGACTCCAGCACGATCTGCCGGTCGCGCAGCACCCACAACTCCTTCGCGAGCGTCAGCGCGAGTTGCGCGACCGGATCGTGGCGCACGGCGTTGTCGTGCGGCAGCAGGTGCCGCGTTTCTATCTGGCTCATTGAGGCTGACTCATTCGGGCTGACTCATTCGGGCTTGTGGCCGTAGACGAACCACGGGTACTTCGCGCCGCGGAAGCCTTCCGAGCGCACATTGACGAAGCCGGCGTCGCGCGCGGCGGCACCGAGGTCGAGGCGCGCGGCTTCGCGCCAGAACGGCTCGCCGCCGTTGACGGCCTGGTACTCCGCCCAGAACTCGCCGACGCGGTCGAGCGCGTCG
>JBIITU010000133.1:0-8000 GCA_044340335.1 Steroidobacteraceae bacterium | reverse complement strand
CGGATTTCGACCCGGTGTTCGCGAAAGCCATCGAGCTCGACTGGCCGATCTGCGTGCACATCGGCCACGGCAGCCCGGCCATGGAAACGCTCGAAGCGCGCGAGGGCGCGCGCTTCAACCGCTTCATTTCCGACAGCCCCAACTACTACGCGTTCTCGACCATCCTGAACAGCACGCTGAGCAAGAGCTTCCCGAAGCTGCGCTTCGGGTTCTTCGAATCAGGTTGCAGCTGGGTCATACCGGCGGTGCAGACTGCGATGCACGTGCGGCTGCCGCAGCCCGAACTCATGAAGCTGGTGCGCGACAAGCTCGCCGAGCACAACTTCTGGCTGACCTGCGAGCTGCACGAAGACTTGCCCTACATCATGCGTTACACCGGTCACGACCGATTGATCATGGCCAGCGACTACGGTCATCCGGGCGATGTCGCGGACACCATCCTGTTCCGCCAGCAACTCGAGAAGCGCGGCGACATCGACGCCGCGCTGCAGCGCCGGCTGGTCGTCGACAACGCGCACGCACTGTTCAGGATCTGAGCGATGCGCAGATATGCGGCATGGGGGCTGGGATTGCCCGCAGTGCTGCTCGCGGCGTGGATTGCGCTGGCGCGCACTGGCGCGCTGGATTCCGACCCCGCCGCAGTCGAGGCGCGCTACGGTGCGCCGCCGTCACGCTTCATCGACGTCGACGGCACGCGCATGCATTACCGCGACGAGGGGCAGGGCCCGGTGCTGGTGCTGCTGCACGGCTCGCGCGCCAACCTCGAGCAGTGGGACGGCTGGGTGCAGGAAATGGGCGACCGTTTCCGCATCATCCGCTTCGACGTGCTGGGGCACGGCCTCGCCGGTGCCGATGCGCGTGACGATTACGGTGCCGACCGCCAGCTCGCGCTGATGCATGGCCTGCTCGATCGGCTCGGCGTCGAACGCGCAGTCGTCGGCGGCACGTCGGGTGGCGCGACGCTCGCGGTGCGCTATGCGGTCGCGCATCCGGAGCGCGTCGAGGCGTTGTTGCTGTCGACGATTCCGCTGCGCATGCCGACCGCGCCGCGCGTTTCGCGCCTCGAACGCGCAGTGTCCTGGTTCCACGGCGAAGTGCTGGGCGCGTACACGACAGACCTGTTCTGGCGCAATTTCCTGCGCAGCATCTACGGCGATCCCGCCAGGGTGACGCCCGAGATGGTCACCCGCTATCGCCTGCTCAATACGCTGCCTGGCCAGCAGCAGCGTTTCGAGCGCCGCCTTGCCCTCTGGCGCAGCGACGGTGGCGCGGCGCGCGATTTCGATCTAGCCGGGCGCGTCACGGTGCCGGTGCTGTTGCAGTGGGGCGGGGCGGGGCCGGTGCTGCATGCGGACATGCAGTGCGGCATCGCCAGCGCGTTCCGCGCGGCACCGACGCGCGTCGTCGTCTATCCGGAACTCGGCCACAAGCTCGTGCTGGAAGACCCGCAACGCACCGCGCGCGATGCGCTGGCGTTCCTCGCGGGTGCCGAGGTCGGCGGCGACTGCGTTGCCGGCGACGGCCGTAGTGTGAACAGGCCCTAGCTGGGCGGTTGGGCGTTCGCGCGCAGGCGCGCCAGCGTCGGTGCATCGAGCTTGTACAGCAGCATCAGCACGATGCCGGCCAGCGAGCAGAAAGCGGGCACGATCGAGACGGTGTAGCGCATGACCTGCAGCGCCGACTCGGGCTGCGCGCCGCGGCCGGCAGCGCCCGGCACGAGGCCGGCTGCCGACAGCGCCAAGCCGACCAGCAGTGGTGCCAGCACGAACGAGGTGGTCTGCATCAGCTCGAAGGCGCCGACGAACAGGCCCTCGCGCCGTTGCCCCGTCTTCAGTCGGTCGTACTCGATGGTATCGGCCAGCATGGCCATGGTGACCAGCACGCCGCCGCTGCCGAGCGCGCCGATCATGAACGCGCGCAGCACGAATACCCACTGCGGTTCGGCGGGAGTGGCGAGCGCCCAGGAGCTGTAGGTGATCGCCTGGGCGAAGAACAGCGCGATGTTCAGGGTGCGACGCTCGACGCTGCGCAGCACGCGGTTCCAGACCACCACTGCGCCGATGCCCACCAGGTTCGAGACGAGGCCGAGCAGCGCCATGGCGCTTTCGCCGCGCAGCAGCACCTCTGACATGAAAAACAGCAGCGACGCGCCGATGAAGGCGGTGCCGAGCTGCACCGTCATCTTGGTCAGCAGGATGATGACGAACGGCCGGTTCGAGATCACGGTGCGCAGCTGGGCGAGCGGCGGCAGGGACTTGCTGGAGCGCTCCATGGTGCGGGCGCTGCTCGTGAAGAAAACGACCCACAGCATCGCTGCGCCGACGACGGCAGCTGCCGCGAACGACATGACCGAGTAGGCTTCGCGATCCTTGCCGAGCGCGGCGATCAGCGCCGGCGCGCCGGCGGTGATGACGATGCCCGAGGCGTAGACGAAGAACGTGCGCCAGGCCATCAGCGAGGCCCGCGCGGCGTAGTCGTCGGTCATCTCGGCGCCCTGCGCGACGTAGGGAATCGCGAACAGCGAGTACGCCGTGCAGTACAGCAGCAAAGAAGCGAGCACGGCCGCATACAGACCGTAGCCGGGCTCGAGCGAGGGCGGGTTGAACACGGCGATGCAGGCCAACGGGCACAGGATCGCACCCGCCAGCATCCAGGGGCGGCGACGCCCCCAGCGATGCTGCGAGCGATCGCTGAGCGTGCCGATCAGCGGGTCGATGATCGCGTCGTACACACGCGTCGAAGCCAGCATCGCGCCGGCCAGTGCTGCGGAGATGCCGACGTGCTGCACGAGGAAGTACAGCACGTACATGTTGATCAGATAGAGCATCGACGTCGTGCCGAGACCGCCTGCTCCCCAGCTGGCGCGCAGCAGCAGCGCGGGCGGCGCGGCTTCGCGACTGTCCGCCGCGGCCGGTTCGATGCTTGCAGTGCTCATGACGGCCTCAGATCGCGCAAAGTGCGGGGTTGTAGGCAAACAGGCCGAGGCCTTCATCGACCGACATGTTGCCGACGCTGCGCGCGTACTGCGCCGGATCGCTGGCGTGGAACACGCGCACGGCCTTGCGCGATTCGGTGAACACGAACGCAGCGCGCTCGCGGCGCGCCTCTTCGTAGCGGCGCAGCGCTTCGGGCACGTTGGTCGCCGCGGCGAACGCCCGACCGATGACGACGCCGTCTTCGATCGCGAGCACGGCGCCGTGACCGAGGAAGGGCAGCACCGGATGCGCTGCGTCGCCGAGCAGGCTGACGTGTTCGTGGCACCAGCCCGGCAGCGGTTCGCGATCGAACAGGCCCCACTTGAACAGCGAACCCGCCGGGATCGCGGCGAGGATGCGGCGGATGCTGTCGTGCCAGTCGTGGAACTCGGCCAGCAGTTCCTCGACCGTGGACGGAATCGACCAGCCTTCTTCGGCCCAGGCAGTGCGCTCCGCGAACGCGACCAGGTTCAGCGTGCGTCCCTGCTGCACCGGATAGACGTTCACCATGTGGCCCGGTCCGATGAAGATCCCGGAACGCGGTTCGATCTCGATGCCGGCAAGCTGTTCCATCGGGATCAGCGCGCGCCACGCGACATAGCCCGTGAACTGCGGCGGCGCGGGCGAAAACAGCTGCTGGCGGATCACCGAGCGCTGGCCGTCGGCGGCGATCAGCGCATCGGCGGATTCTACGGCGCCATCGCCGAGTTCGAACTCGACGCGCGGTCCGCTGCGCAGCACGCGCTTGACCGGCTGCGCGAGGCGGATGGCATCCGGATCATGGGCACGCACCGCAGCGGCGAGGCCGTTGTGCAGGTCGGCACGGTGGATCAGGTAGTAGCGCTCGCCGAAGCGTTCGAGCAGGGCCTGGCCGCGGTTCGACATCATCAGGACGCGCGCATCCGAAAAGTGCCGCGTGAACTGCGCCTCAGGCATGAAGGCGTGTTCCTCCAGTACCGGTCCGAGACCCAGATGACGCAGGCCATGCGCGGCCGTCGGGCTCAGCGACAGGCCGGCGCCGACCTGCATCAGGCGCGGCGCCTGCTCGTAGACGCGCACGGTGATGCCGGCCCGCTGCAGCGCCAGCGCTGCCGTCAGGCCGCCGATACCGGCGCCGCTGATTGCGATCGTCACGTCTTGCATCGTCTGCCGCAGGACTGCGGCCGCCCCCGTGTCATCCCTGTCGCGACCGACTATCCCATGCGTGCGAGGCCAAGCCGCGATCGGTGCCGCGCTGTGCGGCCGACCTTTCAATATTGACGCGAGCGGCAACGGCTGCGCGTTCCGCAACCGCGGCGATCGGAAGCGCTGTCAGAGTGTGGGCGCGTTGCGCAGTCCGGATTCCAGCGCGCGCTGCAGCAGGCGGGTCAGGTGCACGCCTTCGTCATGCAATACGCTGCGATGCGCTTCACCGCGCACCGCGCGCGCGAACTCCTGGAACTGGGTCCGGAAGTAGTGACCGAGGTCGCGGCCGCCCATCCGGGTCAGGTCGCCGCCCTGGACGGCAGGCTCGACGACGAGCTTGTCGTTGGCCCACAGGAACTCACCATGCTCGATCCGCAGCATCGCCGCATCGAAATGCACCGTCCGCCGGTCGACGACGAATCGCTGGTTGTAGGAGATATGCACCTGCGCAAGGCGCCCGCCCGGATAACGCAGCAGGATCATCGCCTCGTCTTCGCCGGCCCAGTCCTGCTGGAAGCGGCTGACTTCGGCGTGCACGTTGACGGGCTGCTCGCCGCCGAACACCAGCTGCACGAAATCGAGCGCGTGCGGCGCGAACAGCGACAGGATCAACCCCTGCTCGCGCGTGCGCGTCTTCCACCACGGCGCCTGCGGTCCGTTCCAGCGCACGCACATCGACACCTCGACTGCGCGCAGCTCGCCGAATTCGTGCCGGTGATCCTGCAGCCAGCGGATCGGCGCGGTGTGTCGCAATGTCTGTCCGACCACCAGCACGCGGCCGTTGCGGCGCGCCGCGTCGGCCATCAACTGCGCATCCGCGACGCTTTCGGCCATGGGCTTCTCGACCAGCAAGTGCTTGCCCGCCTCGAGCGCCTGGATGGACTGCGCGGCATGCAGCGCGTTCGGCGTGCACAACAGCACGGCGTCGACATCCGGGCGTGCAAGGGCAGCGGCGAGATCCAGGCTGACGGGCGGGCGGCCCCACGCGGCCGCAAACTCGGCGGCACGGTGCGCATCGGCATCGGCCACGGTCACGATGCGGCCATGATCCGGCAGCGCAGCGATCGCGCGCGCATGCGAGTGCGCGATGCGGCCGCAACCGATCAACGCAATACCCAGTGGAGCAGGTGAACTCATGAGCCAGCACTCTAGCAGCGCGCCGCTGCCGCCAGCGACCGAAGCGCGGCCCGAGCGCTGGGACGGAATCGTCAAGGCGCTGCACTGGTCGATCGCGCTCGTGATCCTGCTCGTGGTGCCGGCCGGCTACGTCATGCGTGCGACGTACGGCCCGAGCTTCTCGAATCGAGACGTGCTCGCGCTGCACGACCTGGCGTCACAGGTGCATCACACGCTGGGCTATCTCGTGCTGCTCGCCGCGCTGGTGTGGCTCGTGCGGCGCTGGTGGCGGCCGCGACCGGCATGGCAGTCCGACACGCCCAAGGCGCAGCGGCTGCTGGCGGCCAGCGTGCATGCGGGGCTGCTGGCGTTGCTGGTCATCGTGCCGTGGTCGGGATGGACGGCGCTGTCGGCGCTCGCGGACTCGGCGCAGTTCGGGCCCACGCGGCTGTGGCTGTTCGGCTTCGATGACCTGGTGCCGCGCATCTGGCCGGCGCTGCCGTTCGACGACCCGACCGGGTACCGGCGCTTCGCGAGCATTCACCGCTGGGCCTTGTGGGCCGGACTTGCGTTGGTGACGCTGCACGTCGTGTCGGCGCTGTGGCACCACGGCGTGCGGCGCGACGGAGTGTTGCGGCGCTTCTGGCCGCTCGGCCAACGCTGAGCGGCGTTCAGTCGCCGACGCGGATCACGATCGATTCGATGTCCGCGCCCTGCAGCTTGAGCCGCGCCGCGTTGATCTCGTCGAGGTTGCTGAGCGGCCCGACGCGCACGCGGTGCCGCACGTCGGTATCGACGGCGATGCGCTGGATGTTGGCAACCACGCCCAGCAGCGCGAGTTGCTGCCGGATGCGCTGCGCATCGTCGGCGTTGCGGAACACGCCCGCCTGCAGCACGTAGGTGCCCGGGCGGGTGATGGCCGCCGGGGGCAGCGCGCTCGGGCGCGTGTCGCGCTGCTTCTCCGGCACCACGACCTCGAACTTCTCGAGCATTTCGTAGAAGTCGTACTGCGCGGCGGGTTCCTCGGCGGGCACATCGGTGGCGGCGGCCGTGTCCTCGGTCGTGGCGCGCGGCTCGGGTCGCGGCACGCCCGCCTGCTCCTGCATCAGCTTCTGCAGCGTGTTGCGCTGCCAGCCGAACACGGCGAGCGCGACCAGCAGGCCGACGCCGAGGCCGAAGCCGAACTCCTTGAAGCGGGCGAGATCGAGCTGGTTCTGGCGGCTGCGTTTGTAGTCGCGCCGGAGCGGACCCGTGCTGGGCATGGCGATGGGCGATCTATGGGGAATGGTGGGACGGGCTCTGGACTCTACATGCTCTCGGGCGCCGATGCGCCGAGGATCGCAAGCCCATTGCGGATGACCTGCTGGGCGCCGCGCAGCAGGAACACGCGCGCCGCCCGCGCGTCGTCCTCGGGGACGAGCACGCGCTCGGCGGCATAGAAGCTGTGCACTTCGTTGGCCAGATCGCGCAGATAGTGCGCGAGCGTGTGCGGCGCGCGCTGCGCGGCCGCGTGCTCGATGATCTCCGGGTAACGCGAGATCGCCGCCAGCAGCGTCTTCGCGGCCGGCGTGTCCAGCGCGCTGCCGCCGTGCGCCATGGCGGCGCTGCGGCCCATCGCGTCGTCGTAGCGCAGCCCCCGCGCGGCCAGCTCCTTCATGACGGAGGCGACGCGCGCGTGCGCGTACTGCATGTAGAACACCGGGTTCTCGTTGCTCTTCGACTTGGCGAGCTCGAGGTCGAAGTCGAGCGGCTGGTCGTTGCTGCGCATCAGGTAGAACAGCCGGCAGGCGTCGTTGCCGACTTCGTCGCGCAGCTGGCGCAGCGTCACGAAGGTCGCCTCGCGCTTGCCCATCTGCAGCTTGACGCCGTTGCGGAACAGGCTGACGAGCTGGATCAGGCAGACCTCGAGACAATCGCCGGGCTCGCCCATCGCGGTGAGGCCGCCGCGCACGCGGGCGACATAGCCGTGGTGGTCAGCGCCCAGCACGTCGATCAGGATCTCGTGGCCGCGCCGGCGCTTGTCGAGGTGATAGGCGATGTCCGAGGCGAAGTAGGTCTTGACGCCGTTCTCGCGCACCACGACGCGATCCTCGTCATCGCCGAACTCGGTGGCGCGGAACCACTGCGCGCCATCCTTCTCGTAGATGCGGCCCTGCGCGCGCAGCAGCTCGATCGCGCGGTCGATCGCGCCGCTGCGGTTGAACTCGCGCTCCGAGGTCCAGGTGTCGAACTGCACGCCGAAGCCCGCGAGGTCGTCGCGGATCTCGGCGAGCATCGCGTCGAGCCCGTGCTGCAGCACGCGCTGGAAGGCGGCTTCGCCGAGCAGTTCGCGGGCGCGCGCGATCACGGCATCGACGTACTTGTCCTTGTCGCCGGCGGGCGCATCGGGCGGCAGGTTCGCGAGCAGCTCGGCCGCGGTGCGCTGCAGGGCGCTGCCTTCCTGGGTCCGCAGCGACGCGGCGACCGGCAGCACGTAGTCGCCGCGGTAGGCGTTCTGCGGGAAGTCGAAGCGCTCGCCGCCCTGCTCGAGGTAACGCAGCCAGACGCTGAGCGCGAGGATCTCCATCTGCCGGCCGGCGTCGTTGATGTAGTACTCGCGATGCACCCGGTAGCCGGCGGCGTCCAGCAGGTTGCCGAGCGCCGCGCCGTAGGCGGCCTGGCGACCATGCCCGACATGCATCGGGCCGGTCGGGTTCGCCGACACGAACTCGAGGTTGACCTTGC
>JBIITU010000199.1:0-6288 GCA_044340335.1 Steroidobacteraceae bacterium | reverse complement strand
CGACATGGCGCGCGACAAGCTGATCATCGTCTCGACCCACATCCTCGAGGAGGTCAGCGCGGTCTGCACGCGCGCCGTGATCATCGCTCGCGGCCGCATCGTCGCCGATGACACGCCGCAGGGCCTCGCCGCGCGCTCGCGCTACCACGACGCCGTGTCGTTCACGCTCGACGACGACGCGGCGCTCGAGCCGGCGCGCGCCGCGCTCGCCAGCCTGCCCGCTGTCGCCGCCGTGGAACTGCAGCTGCGCGAGCGGCGCCTGACAGCGCTGCCGCGTGAGCCCGGCCCGACGCTGCAGGTCGCCGTCGCGGAGTGGGCGGCGCAACAGCGGCTTGCACTGCGCGACCTGCGTCTCGAGTCCGGTCGACTCGACGACGTGTTCCGTTCCATCACGGCCTGACCAGTCGGGAGCTGCGCGCGTGCGTACCGTTGCGATCCTGTTCCGCCGTGAGCTCGCGAGCTACTTCGCGACGCCACTGGCCTATGTGTTCATCCTCATCTTCCTCGTGCTCGCCGCCGCGTTCACGTTCTACCTCGGCGGGTTCTACGAGCGCGGCCAGGCCGATCTCGCGCCGTTCTTCAACTTCCACCCCTGGCTGTACCTGTTCCTGATACCGGCGATCTCGATGCGACTCTGGGCCGAGGAGCGCAAGAGCGGCAGCATCGAGCTGCTGATGACGCAGCCGCTGACCCTGGGCCAGGCCGTGGTCGCGAAGTTCCTGGCGGCGTGGGCGTTCGCCGGCCTCGCGCTCGCGCTGACGTTCCCGATCTGGATCACCGTGAACTGGCTCGGGTCGCCCGACAACGGCGCGATCGTCGCGGCCTACATCGGCAGCCTGCTGATGGCTGGCGGCTTCCTGGCGATCGGCTCGTGCATGTCGGCACTGACGCGCAACCAGGTCATCGCGTTCATCTCGGCCGTCGTGGTCTGCTTCGCCTTCCTGCTGGCGGGTTTCCCGCTGGTGCTCGACGCCTTTCGCGGCTGGGCGCCCGAGTTCGTCGTCGATGCGATCGCGCAGCTGTCTTTCCTGACGCACTTCGAGGCGTTGTCGAAGGGTGTGCTCGACCTGCGCGACCTGCTGTACTTCGCGCTGACCATCGCATTCTTCCTGATCACGACCGCGGTCGTGCTCGACGTGAGGAAATCACAGTGAGCACTGCAGGCACTCGCAAGGCGCTGGGCGGCGGCACCGTGGCCGTGCTGGCGCTGCTGTTCATCGCGCTGACGGTGCTGTCCGGGCTGCTGCTGCGCGGCGCCCGCATCGACCTGACCGAGAACCGCCTCTACACGCTGTCACCCGGCACGCTGAACATCGTCCGCACGCTGCCGGAACCGGTGACGCTGACGCTGTTCTATTCCGCAGAGGCTGCGGCAGACCTGCCGCAGCTGCGCACCTACGCGACCCGCGTGCGCGAGCTGCTCGAGGAACTCGCGTCGCGCTCCAGCGGCAAGCTGCGGCTCAACGTCGTCGATCCACAGCCGTTCTCCGAGGAAGAAGACCGCGCCAGCGAACTCGGCATCCGCAGCGTGCCGCTCGGCGGCGCGGGCAACCAACTCTGGTTCGGCCTTGCCGGCAGCAACTCCACCGACGGCGAGGCCGTCATCGAGTTCCTCGACCCTGCCAAGGAGCCCTTCCTCGAGTACGACATCGCGAAGCTGATCCAGCAACTGGGCGCGGCGCGCAAGCCCGTCGTCGGCTGGTTGTCGGAATTGCCGATGCAAGGCGGCTTCGATCCGGCCGCCGGCCAGCCGACGGATCCCTGGCTGGTGTTGTCGCAGGCGCAGGAACTGTTCGACGTGCGCCTGCTCGAGCCGACGCTCACGCAGCTCGACCCGGCGATCGAGGTGCTGGTGATCGTGCATCCGAAGACGCTGTCACCGGCTGCGCGTTTTGCGATCGACCAGTTTGCGCTCAAGGGTGGCCGCATCCTGCTGTTCGTCGATCCGCTCGCCGAAAGCGACACGAGCGCCGCCGAGCCGGGCAATCCGCTCGCGGCCTTCGGCGCCGAGCGCGCGTCGAAGCTCGACGACCTGCTGGCCGCCTGGGGCGTGCAGTTCGATCGCGCCAACGCGATCGGCGACCTGAACTACGGCATCACGGTCAGCATGCAGCCGGGTGCGCCGCCGTCGCGCCATATCGGCATCCTCGGGCTCGACCAGACCGCGCTGTCCGCCGACGACGTCACCACGGCGACGCTCGGCAGCATCAATCTCGCCTCGAGTGGCCATGTCTCGCCCGTCGAAGGCGCGAGCACACGCTTCGAACCGCTGCTGCAGACCAGCGTCGACGCCGCGCCGATACCCGCGCAGCGTTTCGAGATGCTGATGGATCCCGGCACGCTGCGCGACGGCTTCAAGGCCGGCGGCCAGCGCCTCGCGCTCGCGGCGCGGGTGACCGGCACGGTGCGCACGGCGTTTGCCGCAGGCGCACCGAGCGGCGTCACGTTGCCGGACGGCGCGACGCCGCTCAGCGAATCGACGCAGCCACTGAACCTGATCGTGGTCGCCGATACCGATCTGCTGTCGGATTTCCTCTGGGTGCGGCAGCAGAACTTCTTCGGCCAGCGCGTCGCGCAGGCCTGGGCCAACAACGGCGACTTCGTCTGGAACGCCATCGACAACCTCGCGGGCAGCGGCGACCTGATCAGCCTGCGCGGTCGCGCCAGCTTCCGCCGTCCCTTCGAGCGCGTCGACGCGCTGCGCCGTGCCGCCGATGACCGCTTCCGCGCCAAGGAGATCGAACTCGAGCAGGAACTGGAAGCGACCGAGCAGACGTTGACGCAACTGCAGGCGCAGGGCAGTGACCAGGCCGGCCAGCTCGTCTCACCGCAGCAGCAGGCCGAGATCGCCCGCTTCGAGGGCGAGAAGCTGCGCATCCGGCGCGACCTGCGCGAAGTGCGACGCGGCCTCGATCAGGAAATCGAAGCGCTCGGCGAGCGACTCAAGCTGCTGAACATCGTCATTGCACCGCTGTTGTTCGCGGGCGTCGCGATGCTGATGGCCTGGTGGCGACGCCGCAGGCAGGCCGCGATCGTGACGCTGCAGCGTGACCGCAGCCAGCCGGCCGGCGGCACCGCGGCGCCGGGCGCGGACGCATGAACCCGCGACGGCTCGCGCTGATCGGAGTCGTCGCGCTGCTTGCCATCGTCGGCGCGTTCTGGCTTTCGTCGCAGCGCGTCCTGCCGCGCGCCATCCAGACGGGGCAGCCGGTGTTGCCCGGGCTCGAGGCGAAACTCAACGCGATCACGGAAGTGCGCATCGCGCGCGGCGACGGCACGGTGGCAACGCTGCGGCGCACCGAGACTGGCTGGCGCGTGCTCGAGCGCGACTTCCCTGCTGATGACGCGGCGATCCGCCGGCTGCTGGTCGATGCCGCCGCCCTCGAGATCGTCGAGGAGAAGACTTCCGATCCCAAGCGCTACGCGCAACTCGACGTCGACGACGTCAACGGACCGGCCGCACGCGGCACGCTCGTGATGCTGCTCGAGGATGGCAAGGCCGACAACGCGACCGCACTGATCCTCGGCAAGGCCGACGGCCGCAGCCACGTGTTCGTGCGCCCGTCCGGCGCCGCCACGACGCTGCTCGCAAGTCCGCAGTTGCTGGCCGACGCCGATCCGCGCCGCTGGCTCGCGACGGGACTGCTCGACATCGAGGCCACGCGCGTGCGGCGCGTGTCGATCACCACGCCCGGACAGCCGACCTACATCGCCGAGCGAGCCGGCGAACCCGGCGCGGCGCTCGCGTTGACCGCGGTGCCGGCGGGCCGCGCGGTGGTGGACCCTGCGAGCGTCGATGCGCTGGCCGGCGCACTCGCCGACCTGCCCTTCGAGGATGTGCTGCCGCGCGACCCGGTTGGCGAGCGCTCGCTGCCGAGCGGGGCCGAGGCGCGCTTCGAGACCACGGATGGCCTGACGCTCGACGTGCGCGAGCGTGAACTAGGCTCGCGCCGCCTGGTGACGATCGAGGCCGCGGGCAGTTCGGAGCCGTCGCGCGCCGAGGCCGCGCAGATCAATGCGCGGGTGTCGGGTCGTGAGTTCGAGCTGGCGGCCTTCCGCGCCAGCGTGCTGTTCCGGCCGCTCGAGGACCTGCTGGGCACGCCCTGACCGGCCCGCGCTGGCGGGTTGTTTGCGCTGACAGGCACGCAGCCGTGCTCAGCGCACGCGCGCGATCAACACGGCGGCTAGCGCGCCCATCAACCCGGCCGGCACCCAGGCGAGCAGCACCGGGTTGACATCGAACACGATGACGCCGTTCTCGAGCATGTTCTGCAGCGCGAAGAACACGATGCCGAGCAGCAGCCCGACCATGGTCCGGGCACCGGCCCCGGCCGCACGCAGGGAGCCGAACACGAACGGCACCGCCAGCAACACGCCGAACACCACCGCGAACGCGCGCGCGATGCGGTTCCAGAACGCAAACACCGGACCGCGCGCATCGAGGTCGTTGGCCTGCAGGTGGCCGATCAGGCGCTGCAGCGCCGGCGTGTCGAGCTGCGATGGATCGTTGACCGACAATCCGAGGAATTCGGCGCTGATGTTCGATTCGAGTGCCCGGGTCGCGCTGCGCGACGCCAGCACGCGCTCGCCGTCGAAGCGGGTCTCGCCGTACTGTGTCAGCTGCCAGCGACCACTGGCATCGGCGCGTGCGGACGCCGCGCGTCCGACGCTGACGAGCTGCTGGTCGGGAGTCAGCCGGTACAGCACCATGCCGCCGAACTCGTTGTCGGCGGACTGCTGCTCGACGTTGACGATCAGGTCGCCGTCGCGCAGCCAGGCACCGCCGCGGCCAGCGAAACTGACGTTGGCAAACCGCGCGAACGCCTTCTGCTGTTTCGCGACCTGCGTGAGGGGCGGCGCGACCCAGCCACCGACGACCGAACCCACGGCGGCGAGCAACGCACCGCCCAGCATCGCTGCAGCAGCCACACGCCAGACGGACAGTCCCGCAGCGCGCATGACCGTGATCTCGCTGGAACGAGCCAGCATGCCAAGACCGGTCAGCGTGCCGATGAGTGCCGCTATCGGCAGGAACTCCCAGGCCTGCTGCGGCAGGTTCAGCAGCACGAACCAGAGCGCGTCGCCGGTATCGAAACTGCCCGTGCCGATGTCATCCTGCTGGGACAGGAACACGAACAGCCCACCCAGGGTCACCAGCACGACCAGCACCATCGCGACGGCGCCGAAGATGGCCCGGAGGATGTAGCGGTCTAGGATCGTGAACATGGTGCTGGCGTCGCCCCCGGCGGCGCGGGCGGTCGCGCCCGATCGGGTACACTAGAATGCATTCCATTTTAGTATCGCACGCGAGCGCGTAGCGGAGCGTAATCATGCAGCTGGAAGTTTTTTCACGGGGCCTCGCGGCCCTCAAGGTCGACTGCGTCATCGTCGGGGTGTTCGAGGGCGGCGCGCTGACGCCGGCCGCGCGCGACATCGACCGCGCCTCGCGCGGCGCGCTGACCCGGCTTGTCGACCGCGGCGACCTCACGGGGCGTGCCGGCGAAAGCCTGCTGCTGCCCGACCTGCGCGGCGTCAGCGCCACGCGCGTGCTGGTCGTCGGCCAGGGCAAGAACGTCACCCGCGCGAGCTGGCGCAAGGCGGTGCTCGGCGCGCTCGGCACAGTAGCCAAGACACGCAGCCGTCGCGCGGCACTTGCGCTCGAGCGCCCGGCGCGCAGCGCGCTGTCGGACCTGCACTACGGCCGTGCCTGCGCCGAGCTGTTTGCGAGTTCGCTGTACCGCATCAACGACCTCAAGACGGCGCACAAGCTGCCGCAGACGCAGCTCGACGCGCTGCTGGTCGGCGCCCCGGCAGGCGCGGCAGCGCGCAACGTGCGCCGCGGTATCGCGCAGGGCACGGGACTTGCGGTCGGCCTGCGCACGACGCGCGACCTGGCGAACCTGCCCGGCAACATCTGCACGCCCACGCACCTGGCGAACACGGCGACCGAACTCGCCGCGCGCTATGCCAGCCTGTCGGTCGACGTGCTCGACGAGGCAGCGATCCGCCGCGAGAAGATGGGCTGCTTCCTCGCCGTATCGCAGGGCAGCGAGCAGCCACCGCGCTTCATCGTGCTGCGGCACCAGGGCGGCCGCGACCGCTCGGCGCCCGTGGTGCTGGTCGGCAAGGGCGTCACCTTCGACACCGGCGGCATCTCGCTGAAAGACCCCGGCGCCATGGATGAAATGAAGTTCGACATGGCGGGCGCGGCGACCGTGCTCGGCGTGATGGCAGTCGTCGCCGAACTGAAGCTGCCGCTCAATGTCGTCGGCCTCGTACCCGCCGCAG
>JBIITU010000254.1:0-5174 GCA_044340335.1 Steroidobacteraceae bacterium | reverse complement strand
GGCGCGGCGCCTGGTCACTGGACCTCGTGACGGGCCTGCTCCGGCGGATCAGCGCTGGCGGCACCAACGTCTGGGAAGCCGGCTGGTGCGGCAACGATGCGATCGCCGCCATCGCATCGGATGAGCCGACCGAAGAAGCGTGGTACGCCGCTACCGCTCGCCGCATCGATCTAGAGGGCAGCGAGCAGGTCCTGTACCGAACTGACGTTCAATTGGGCTGGATCGCAGCGTCTCCGACCGGCGAGAACATCGCCTTCGCAGAGGCCATCTGCAGCGACCGCATGATCCTCGCAGGCGACCTGAGGATCGTGGATGCAGCCGGTCGCGTACATCGACCCGACACGCGCAACGTCGATGTCTGCTGGCTCGGTTGGCTCGACAGGGAACGCCTGCTATTCGGCGGCTTGCGCGGTCTCGAGACCGTGGTCGGTCTGTTTACGCTCGGCGCAGGCACGACGGAACTTTGGGTTGCCCTTGACCGCACGATCGGTAGCCGCTTCGGTATCGATCTCGCGCCCGTTCCAGGACCAAAGCCCGCATTCGTTGCAGCCGCGCAGGGTTTCTCGCAGGCACCGGCCATCGTGCGTTGGGACGGGACGCTGACGGAGGTGCACCGCTTTGCGCTTGATGCACATGACGCCGCGCTGCCGGCCTTTCGCGCTGAGGCATTGGAGTGGACTGCACCGGATGGGCTCGAGATCCAGGGCTGGCTGCTGCGACCGGAGACCGCCCACCCACACCCTCTGATTCTGGAGATTCACGGTGGGCCGATCGGCGCGCATCGCCCAAGGTACCTTGGCACGAACTGGAACTGGGTCGCGCTGCTGCGACGCGGCTATGCGCTGCTGTTGCCGAACCCGCGCGGCAGCAGCGGTCGCGGACAGGCCTTTGCCGAGCGCGTCGTTGGCGACATGGGTGGCGCGGACATGCAGGACTACCTGAGCGGCATCGATCATCTGGTTGCGAGCGGCATCGCGGATCCACAACGCCTCGGCGTGATGGGCGTGAGCTACGGTGGATTCATGACCTCCTGGCTCATCACGCAGGACTCGCGCTTCCGCGCCGCCGTGTCGGTGGCTCCCGTCACGAACTGGGTCAGCGAGCACCTCACGTCCCACATCGGCGATTTCTGCCGGCGGTTCCTCGGCGAGTCGATGAACGTTCTCGGTAGCCGCTATTTCACACGCAGTCCCGTGTTGTTTGCCGCGCAGGCGCGAACGCCGACCCTGAACATCTGTGGCGCGCTGGATCGAAACACGCCCCCAGGGCAAGCGATGGAGTTCCACTACGCGCTGAAGGAGCACGGTACCGAGTCCGTGCTGGTCACATACCCGCGCGAAGGTCATGCAATTCGCGGATTTCCTGCCGTGTTCGACTACGGTGCGCGTGTCGTGGACTGGTTCGAACGCAAGCTTCCTGGATGAACGCACCCGAGTGCGAAAGGACATCATGACCACCACCCAACGCGCGTGCGGCTCCTGGCCCTCACCCATCACGGCGGCGATGTGCGCACGCCGCCCGGAGAGCAGCTTCCTGTCGGGTGCGATCCTCGAGCCGCGCGTCGGACCTGCCGCGGCTTACTGGTTGTCGTCGCGTCCCCAGGAGTCGGGACGCTCAACACTGATGCGCTGGGTACCAGGATCGTCGCCCGAGGAACTGGTCAGCGCGCCCTGGAACGTGCGCACACGGATCCATGAGTATGGCGGCGGTGCGTACGCGGTCGGACCTGACGTCCTATGGTTCAGCCACTTTGCAGACGGTCGCCTCTATTCGCTGCGCGGGGGTGCCGCCCCCGCGCCGCTGACACCTCCCGGCCCCTGGCGCTACGGCGACCTCATCTACGATGCTCGCCGACGTCGACTGGTCGCGGTCCGCGAGGACACCGGCCCCGGCGATCACACCGTTGAACCGGTGGCCGAACTTGTCTCGATCAACATCGAGACGGGGGCGGTCACGGCTCTGTTCGGCGGTTACGACTTCCTGTCGAGCCCACGGCTTTCGCCGGATGGCGAGAACATCGCGTGGGTGGCCTGGAACCACCCGAACATGCCGTGGGACGACACAGTCCTGCTTCGGGCGCGGTGCCATTCGGACGGCACCCTAGCCAACGTTGAGCTCGAGCGCTCGGCGGTACCGCAGGCGCGCATGCAGCCAGACTGGAGCCCCGACGGCGAACTCTGGTATGTGAGCGACGCAGACGGCTGGTGGAACCTGTATCGCTGGCCTCAGAGTGCCGATGAAGGGGTGCGCGTTACGACGCTGTCCGCCGAGATCGGGATGCCGGCCTGGCTGCTCGGCATGCGCCACTGGGCATTCGTCGATGCCGACCGGATCGTCATCGTCTTCACCGAGGACGGCTACTGGCGCTGCGGTACCGTCGACCGGCGGACCGGTCGCCTGCTGGACCAGAGCGAACCGTGGCCAAGTCTCACCTCGCCCATTTGCCTCGGCATGAACGTCTACGTGATCGGTGCTGATGCGCAGGGCGCCGCAGGGCTCTACCGGTACGTGAACGGTGGACTGACGAGAGTGATCGCGGCAACGGATGAGTTCGCGTGCGAAGGGGCCACGGTTTCCGTCGCCAGGCCACTTGTTGTTCCGTTGCCAGCGACAGAACACACCGACCCTACAGAGACATGCCATGCATGGTTCTATCGTCCAGTCTCGCCGGACTACGAACCCCTGCCGCACGAAGCGCCACCCGTGATCGTGCAGTTTCACGGTGGCCCGACGGCTGCGAGTCATTGCGCGTTCTCGCTGTCACGACAGTTCTGGACCAGTCGCGGATTTGCAGTGATTGACGTCAACTATCGTGGCAGCACCGGACGCGGGCGCGCGTACCGCCACCGCCTGTACGGGCTGTATGGGATCCTTGACGTCGAGGATGCGGTCGCAGCAGTGCGCCATGCAGCCGACCTGGGTCTCGTCGATGCCTCGCGGGCCATCAGCACGGGCGCGAGTTCCGGTGGATACACCACGCTCGCGGCGCTCGCGTTCCATGACGTGTTCGCCGCGGGCATCAATATCTTCGGCATCGGCGACCTGTCGCTGTTCCAGACAACCGCACACAAGTTCGAGAGCCGCTTTCTGGAGACGCTCGTTGGCACACCTTTCGAGCAACGTTGCCGCGAACGTTCGCCCTTGTCGAAGCTCGAGGCAATCCACGCACCGCTGATCACCTTCCAGGGAAGCGACGACAAAATCGTGCCACCCGCACAGTCACATGCGATCGTGGACGCACTGCGCATTGCCGGGGTGCCCTGCGCCTACGTCGAGTTCGAGGGGGAAGGACACGGCTTCCGGCGGCACGACACCATGGTGAAGGTGCTCGAGCAGTCGGTGGCTTTTGTGCGGGCAGTACTCGGTCTGCCGGCTGAGGAACCCATGGATCCCGTGAATATCGAGAACGCCCACAACCTCCAGGCTTCCGCGTCGAGCCAGTAGGGGGCTGTTGAAAAAGCGCCGCTGAGCTCCCTTCGCGGGTACCTCAGCGTCCGTGCAACCAGCGCAGGCCCGGGAACAATCCGGCGAGCGGTGCCGAGCCGTGCGTCTGGTTGGGAATCACCGCGCTGTGGGTTCGGCAACCCTTGCGCCGACCCAAGAGTGCTGCCATGCGGTGGGCTTCGTCGACGATGTCCGGATAGCCCCCCATCACTTCGATGTATTCCTTGAAGACCGGAAGGTTCAGCTTCTCGAGCACAGCCTTCAGGTGGTCGGCCGTCTCGAATTCGCCCGCACAGAGGTAGAGAGCCACATCCAGCTCGCCATGCTCGACCACAAAGGCCTCGGCGCGCTCGAACATCATGGTTCCGCGCCACCAAAACGATGAGCCGCAACCAAAGTAGCGCTTGAACTGCGAAGGCGCGCTCAGCAGTGCATGCACAGCGAACAGGCCGCCAAAGGATGTGCCCACGAGGTCCCACTGGCCGGGGTCGACGCCGAATTCGCGCTCGATCGCTGGCTTGAGTTCGTCGCAGATGAAGGCCAGGAACCGGTCGGCTCCGCCGCCAGAAGGGCTGATGGCGCCGTGCAGCGTGGAGTACAGCGCCTCCCATTCGGGCCAGGCGGTCGGCGTCAGGTCGCGATTGCGCGCCATGATCGGCGGCGTCGGTGAGTGCAACGGGTAGCCGATCGTCACCACCAAAGCCGCCGGAATGCCCAGTTCACCCTCGGCGCATTGTGATGCGTACTGCGCAAAGCCGCTGAGGATGTTTCCATCCAGCACGATGCGGCCGAACAGCGGCTGATCCGGGAGCCGCTTCCATGGCTGGCTGATTGTCACCAGGAAGGCGCCGTCGATCAGGTCCGGCTGAACAGTCCAGATCTCGGTCCGCTCGAGGGTATTGCTGGGTTCCCGCCTGGTGATCTTCATGGTCTCGCCGATAGGTAGCGCAAGAATACGTCGCGGTCAGGTAGCCACGCCGCACACACCCGTCAACGAATCCTTCGCGCATCCTCGGCTGATCGCGGCGAGATCAGAACCCATAGGAGACCGAAACTCCGAACGTGCGCGGCTGGATCGTGCTGACTTCCTCAGAACCGACTGCACTCTGCCGGAAAAGGATCGGCCGCTCGTCCGACAGGTTCGCACCGAATACGGCAACCTCGAGGCTGCCGAAGCTCATGCCCAGCCGAAGATCGATCTTGTCGTAGTCGCCGTTCTTCGCACTGCCCCCCAACGCGGTTGGAAACCCGTTGTCGTACTCGCCGTAGTGCAGATAGTCGACACGCGCGAAAGCCGGACGACCGCCAAGCGTAAAGTCCTTTTGGAACGCAGTGTTGAACGTGAAGTCCGGGACACCCGGCAAGCGCGTGCCCTCGGGAGCCACGGTCGGAACGTCCTTGGAGAGCTCGCCGTCGTTGAACGACAGCGCAGTCGTCCAGGTCAGCCCGCTTCCGAGCAACGCAATCGTCTCAATCTCAAGGCCCTTGATCTCAGCACTGCCTACATTGGAGATGTAAGTGAATCCTGTGCCGGACTGCAGCGTCGCCTGCAGATCACTCCAGTCAATGAAGTAAGCCGCAGCATTGACCTGCAGGCGTCGATCCAGCCACGTGGTCTTCGCTCCGATCTCGAAATTCCAGAGGCTGTCGGACTTGAAGAAAGCTGGCACGACCTCGCCCGGCAACGAAACGATGGGAACGTTGACCTGCCCGACCCGGAACCCTTTGGC
>JBIITU010000132.1:0-8049 GCA_044340335.1 Steroidobacteraceae bacterium | reverse complement strand
CCCTCGGAGCGTGTGCCGGGTAGTCTTGGCCGACCGACGGCTATCCGACGCCGCCGCTTCGAACAGAAGAAATCCATGAATCAACCAGCGCCGCCATCCTCTTTGCCTCCGCGTAGCCGACTCGCCCGCGCCCTCGATGCGATCGAGCGCGTCGGCAACAAGCTGCCGGATCCGGCGCTGCTGTTCCTGATCCTGCTCGGCGTGGTCGCGCTGTTGTCGGCCTGGCTGTCGACGCAGACGTTTGCCGAGATCGATCCGCGCTCGAAGGAGCCGATCGTCATCAAGAACATGCTCGCGCCGGAGAACCTCGCGGCGTTCATGGCGGGACTGGTCAAGACCTTCATGGAGTTCCCGCCGCTCGGCGTCGTGCTGGTCGCGATGCTGGGTATCGGTGTCGCGGAGCACACCGGCTTCATCAACGCGGCGCTGCGTTCGCTGCTGTCGGTGACGAAGCGCAGCCTGCTGACGCCGGTGGTCATCACGGTCGGCATCGTCAGCCATGTCGCGGTGGATGCGGGCTACGTGCTCGTGATTCCGCTCGGCGGCCTGATCTTCTACACCGCCGGGCGGCATCCGCTCGCCGGCATCGCGGCGGCGTTCGCCGGCGTGTCGGGCGGCTTCAGCGCGAACTTCGTGCCGTCGTCGCTGGATCCGCTGCTGTCGGGCATCACGCAGGCGGCGGCGCAGATCGTCGATCCGGCGGCGAGCGTCAATCCGCTCAACAACTGGTTCTTCACGCTGTCGTCGTCGGTGCTGATCATCGTCGTCGGCTGGTTGCTCACGGATCGCGTCATCGAGCCGCGCCTCGCGGCGACGCAGGTCGACGGTGATCTGGCCAGCCTGCCGAAGCAGGAGTCGCTGGATGCGACGCAGCGGCGCGGATTGATCGCCGGCAGTCTCGCGCTGCTGGCGGGCTGCGTCGTGCTGACGCTGACGGCACTGCCGGCAGGCTCCGCCTGGCGCAACGAGGCGGGCGTGCTGACTGCCAGCGATGCGCCACTGATGAAATCCATCGTCGCGCTGATCTTCGTGCTGTTCGTGATCCCTGGCGTCGTTTATGGCTACGTCGCAGGCACGGTCAAGTCGCACCGCGACATCATCGCCGGCATGGCCAAGGCGATGAACGGCATGGGCTATTACATCGTGATGGCCTTCTTCGCTGCACAGTTCATCGCTGCGTTCGGCCAGTCGAACCTGGGTGCGTTGCTTGCGATCAAGGGCGCCGACGCGCTTCGTGAGGCGGCCATGCCTATGCAGGTCACGCTGATCGGCATCGTGCTGCTGACGGCCTCGATCAACCTGCTGGTGGGATCGGCGTCGGCCAAGTGGGCGTTGATCGCGCCGGTGTTCGTGCCGATGCTGATGCAGCTCGGCGTGTCGCCGGACCTCACGCAGGCCGCGTATCGCGTCGGCGACTCGAGCACCAACATCATCACGCCGCTGCTGCCGTACTTCCCGCTGATCGTCGTGTTCTGCCAGCGCTACGTGAAATCCACGGGCATCGGCACGGTGGTCGCACTGATGTTGCCGTACTCGATCACGCTGCTGGTGGCGTGGACGACCTGGCTGATCGTGTTCTGGTCGCTGGGCCTGCCGCTCGGGCTGCAGGCGTCCTACACCTATCCGGCAACGCCCTGAGGCCCGTGCATTTCAGTACGTGAGTTCGGCGGGGCAGGGGCGTCGGGCATGATGCACCCAGCTTCTTCGGAGGGTCACGACATGCTGCAGGGTTCGCCGCCGACACGCATGGCCGGCCGGGTTCGCATCGGCCTGCTGCTGCTGGCGCTGCTGGGTCTGGCGGCGGCGGTGGTCGTCGCCTTCGTCGCGCCGCGCACCAGCGCGGAACTGACTGCGCTGCCGGAACTCGAGGCGAAGTACGCGACGCCGGCGTCGCGCTTCGTCGAGGTCGAGGGCGTGCGCGTGCACTATGTCGACGAGGGCACGGGGCCGGTGCTCGTGCTGTTCCACGGCTCCTTCGGTTCGCTGTATGCCTTCGATGCGCTCGCGGCGCAGTTGCGCGACCGCTATCGCGTGATCCGCTTCGATCAGGCGCCGGGCGGCTTGTCGGGCCCGGTGCCGGAAGGCTTCACGCTGACACCGGAGCAGTTCACGCGCGCGTTCCTCGAGCGCCTCGGCGTGCGTGAGGTCGCGCTGCTCGGCACGTCGAGCGGCGGCATTTACGCTTACCGCTATGCGGCGAGCTTCCCCGACGACGTGCGCGCGCTGGTGCTGGCGAGCGTGCCGCCGTCGGCGCCGGTCGACAACGCCGGCGCGCAGCGCCGCCTGCCGTGGCTGACTCGGCTTGCGAGCCAGACCTGCCAGAAGTACGCCAAACCCTGGTCGGTGACCTGCTGGCGGGATTTCCTCGGCCACACGATCGCGAGACCCGAGCAGCGCAGCGACGCCCGCATCGAGCAGTACTACGACTTCAACCGCCGGCCCGACTCGCGCACGATGCACAGCATGACGGCCATCATGCGCGACGACGCGTTGGTGCGTGATTTCCTGGCGCGGGTGCGCGCGCCGACGCTGCTGATCTGGGGCGATCTCGGCAATGTGCTGCCGCCGCCGACCGCGGCGACGCTGGCCGGGCGCCTGACCGGCACGACCGTGCGCACCGAGTTCCTCGAGCGCGTGGCGCACTATCCGCCGATGGATGCGCCGGACGAAGTCGCGGAGCTGGTCGACCAGTTCCTGTCGAACCTGCCTGGGACACCATGACGATCGCGACGGCGAGCGCGCCCGCAACCCGCGTCGTTGCAACGGCCTGCCAGCTGGCGCTGCGCGCGTGCTTCGACGCCGCGGGGCGCTTCGATCCGGATCGGCTCGAGTGGAATCTCGCGCACACCGAGACGAGGCTGCGCGCGCTCGCGAGCGGCGCCGCGCCGCAGCTGTTCGTGCTGCCGCAATTCTCGGTGCACGGGTTTTCGATGGGGCACAGTGTCGCCGACTGGTGTGCGGCGGCCGCGACGATCCCTGGGCCCGAGACCGATCGTCTCGGGCGGCTCGCGCGTGAACTCGATGCCTGGATCGCCGGCACGCTGTTCGAGCGGCTCGACGCCTTCCCCGGGCGCCATTTCCTGACCGGTTTCCTGATCTCACCCGCGGGCGACGTGGTGCTGCGCTATCGCAAGCTGTACGCGTTCTCGACCAAGACGCGGCCCGGCGACATCTACCACGAGTATGTCGCGCGCTTCGGGCACGAGGCGCTGTTTCCGGTCGCGACGACGCCGTTCGGGCGCGTCGGCATGGCGATCGCAGGCGACGTGCTGTGGCCGGAAGTCACGCGCTCGCTGGCGCTGCGCGGCGCGGAGATCATCCTGAATCCCACCGGGTCGATGCGCACGCCTGCCGAAGTGGGCAGCGCGTTCGGCGAGATCCGCCGCGTGCGGGCCTATGAGAATGTTGCCTGCGTCGTGTTCGCGAACGTCGGTCCGCTCGACGACGCGCCCTGTCCCCCGGGCAGTCGCTGGCCGTCGCAGATCATCAATCATGAGGGTCGGGTGCTCGCCGAGGCCGCCGATGGCGGCGAGAGCCACGCGACGGCGACGCTCGACATCGGCGCGTTGCGCGCGCATCGCGCCACGCCGATGCGCAACCTGCTGGCGCAGCTGCAACCCGCGCTGCACGCGCCTGACTACGCGCAGGCGCAGCTGTGGCCGCTCGACCATTGGGCCGCGCGGCCGCTGACCGAGCCGCGCGAGCTGTTCGCGGTCGAAGCCGACGTCTGGCGCCAGATGCGCGCGTCGGGCCGCTTCGAGTGAACGCGCCGCGGCGTGCCGCGGTGATCGTCGCGCTGCTGGGCGCGTCGTTGCCGGGGATGTCGCTGCCGGGGTCGCTGGCGAGTGCTGCTCCGCCGCCACTGCAGGAACTGCGCTTCGGCACGACGGCGGACTATCCGCCCTTCGCGCTCCACGATGCCGCGGGCCGTCTGACCGGCGCCGACATCGAAGCGGCGCGTCGCATCGCGGCGCGCCTGGGTTTGCGCGCGCAGTTCGTGCCGACCACCTGGACGACTCTTGCCGCCGACCTGCGCGCCGGCCGTTTCGATGTGCTGCTGGGCGGCATCACCGTGACGCCGGAGCGCGCCGCGCTCGGCCGCTATTCGATAGTGCTGCTGCGCGACGGCAAGCGACCGCTGGTGCGCTGCGAGGATCGCGATCGCTACACCACCCCGGCGAGCATCGACCGTGGCGACGTGCGGGTGATGATCAATCGCGGGCCCGGCATGCCGGCCGTGGCGCAGCGGCTGTTTCCGAACGCGGCGCTGACGGTGAACCGCGACGATGCGACGCTGATCCCGTTCCTGCTCGAGCGGCGGGTCGATGTCTGGATCACCGATGGCGTCGTCGTCGACCACATGGCGCGGCGTCATGCGGGCCAGCTGTGCGCGGCGCGTGTCGCGCCGTATGCAGGCACCGAGGTCGAGAAGGCCTGGCTGATTCGCGGTGATGCCGGGCTGCTGCAGCGCCTCGACGCCGAACTGGCTGCGGAACTGGCGAGCGGGCGCTGGCAGCGCGATCTCGAAGCGGTGCCCTGACGCCGGTCTTTCAGCGCGGCGCGAGCCAGCGGGCGAGGGCGACGAGCTGCGCATCGTCGAGCCCGAGCGCCTGCGCCTGCATCGAACCGAAGGCCATCTTGTCGATGATGAACTCCGGCGTGCGTGCCGCGAGCTGGGCGCGAGCCGGCACGTCGGCGCGCTGCTGGTCGTGGCAGGCGCCGCAGCGCGCGGCGTACAGCGCGGCCGCATCGATGCCGCGCAGCGCGTCATCGGAAACGAGCGCGCTGCCGGGGGTGCGTTCTGTTGCGCGGCGCCCGCTTGCGCTTGCGCCTGCGCCGGCGCCTGTACTTGCACCAGCGCGCGGTGCGCTGCGATCGCGCAGCCCGAATGCCTGGATGCGGTCGGTGCCGACGAACACGCGGCCGCGAGCGATGACGACATCGTTGTACTTGCCGCCCGGGTAAAGCTGTCCGGGCGGGCTGCGCCACAGCAGCGCGAGGCTGTGGGCGTCGACGGCGTACAGCACGGGCGCGGGTGCATCGGGGCCATACAGCGATGCCGAGCGCGGCTTGTTGACGTCGAGCACCCAGACGATGCCGTCGCGTTTGCCGCGACTGCTGACGACCGGCGAGCCAGGGTTCTGGAACACGAGTTCAGGCTGCGCGGCATCGATGCGCGGATAGGCCTGCCGCCCGCGCGCCGCGACGAGTTCGAGCCGCACGAGACTGGGTGCGATGCTGACGCCGGAGTCTTCGCCCGCTTTGGCGCTGCCGGTGACGAACGCGAAGTGTTGCCCCGTGTGCGCGCGGAAGTACGCCGGCGTCGTGCGGCTCTTGGCGATGTCGCCCATGCCGTAGCGATCGGTGTAGGGGCCGAACACGTTGAGCGGCCCGCGCGTGCCGTAGGCCGGCTGCGGTTCAGGTGCGAGCAGTGAGCCATCCAGCGCCGCGCCGCGCTGCGGATCCGCTGCGCAGGGCTGACGACGCACGAGGCTGCCCGGCAGGCGCGCGCGGTCGAGCAGGTAGACGTTGCCCTGCTTGCTGCCACCGTGCAGCAGAAGGCGCGGTGTCGCGGTCGTGCCGGGCGGCAGGTCGATGACGATGGGCGTGCCGGCGCCGAGGTCGATGTCCTGGCCGCCGGCCTGGCAGTAGTTGAAAGGCGTGTAGCTGCCGGTCAGCCGCAGCCGCCCGTCGACCGTGCTGAACTGCAGGATCGACTGACTCCAGTTGCCATCGCTGTCCGGATAGACACCGGCGTTGCCCATGCCCGCCAGCGCGTTCAGCACGCTGCTGCCGGTTGCCACATACAGCTTGCCGTCGCGATCGAGCGCGACACCGCCGGACGACCACAGCCCACCGTTGCCCTCCGCGGTGCGCGCCGTCATCGAGAACGCGCTGGCGATGCGCGCGGCCTGCGTGTCGAGCGCAACCAGCCAGCCGCTGACCGGCTCCGCGCCGAAGGTCACGAACAGATGTCGGCTGTCGGCGCTGAGGTTCAGCGCGCCGCGCTGCAGGTTCGCAACGCCGTCCGGGAAGCGGTTGTCGCCGTTGCCGTTGATCCCGGGCGCGTTGATCGCGGCGCTGCTGATCGCGACCGGCCAGCCGGGCAATTCGTCGCCGGTCGCCAGATCGAGGGCGTGCGCGCGCCAGGCGAGCTGCGCATCGCAGGCAACGACGTACAGCCGCGCGCGGGCGCGGTCGATCACCGGGGTGCTGAGGATGCCCTGCGTGCCGCGTGCGCAGGGCGCGGTGGTCAGGGCGCGTTGCCACAGCGTGGCCCCGGCGCGCAGGTCGCGCTGGTCTGTGGCGTTGATGGCGGCGACGAACCCGGTCGTGCTCGCCGCGAACACGACGTCGCGACGCTGACGGCTGCCGTCGCTCGCGGCGACGGGCAGCGACTCCAGGTACAGCGGCGAGGCGAACAGCCGCGGCGGCGTGTCGCCCGCGGCGCCCAGCGGTTCAGACTCCCAGATCAACCCGAAGCGGCCGGAGCGCAGCGCGTCGGCGCGCAGCAGACGCTCACCGGCGTACCAGCCGCTGCGCTGCGCGTTGCCGTGGAAGGTCGGCTGGTCGGCAGTGAGGCGGGCGTTGTGCTCGCTGGCGTGCAGCGCCGTTGCTCCCTGCAGCAGCATCGCTGGCAACGCCACCGACGAGAACGCCGACAGCCACGCGCGGCGCGGCCGGCCGCCGCCCGGGCGCATCAGTCGCGGTTGCGGCCCGCAGCGCCGCCCTGCTCGCGCAGGTAGTTCGCGATCAGCTTCTGGGTCAGCAGCACCAGTTTGGCTTCATCACGGCGCAACACCGCCACGGGTGCGCCGATCGCAAGCGCACCGAAACGCACCGGCGTCAGCGTCACGGGGATCGGCCAGGCCAGCATTCCCCAGCCATCGGCGCGCAGGTTGTAGCCGGCGGCGAAGCCGCGCGTGCGGATCTCGCGCAGCGCGCGTTCGATCTCCGAAATGCTGCCGAACCGGCGACCGAAGGTCACGCGGCGGCGACGGCATTGCGCAACGAGTGCGCGCACTTCGTCGCGCGCGTACTGCGACGCGATCGCAAGGCCGGGCGTCGAGAACGGCATGGCGAGCTCACCCGGCGAGTTCGACGTGGCGCCACGGACTTCGCCCACCAGCAGCGCGGCGATGCGCACATGGATGCCCGAGCGCACCCAGACCGTGACGGTATCGCCTGTCTCGGCGCGCAGCGCCGACATCAACCGCCGCAGCGGCGGCGCGCGGCAGCCGGCATCCGCCAGTCGCTCGCCGAGCTCGGCCAGCTTCGGGCCGACTCCGTAGCTGGCATGCGACGACGAGTACTCGATGTAACCCAGCGAGGCGAGCTTCTGCAGCAGGCGGTACATGCTGGCCGGTGGCACGCCGAGACGCAGCGCGAGCTCGTGATTCGACAAGGGGCTGGCTGCGATGCTCAGTTCCTCGAGCGTGCCCATGACGCGCGCGACAGCGCGCGAGCGCTCGCTCGCGGGCGACTCGGCATCGGCAGCTGCAGCGGCCGCTTCTTTGGGTGCCATGCCGCATGTTCCGATAGATGCCTTGCGAACTCAACAATGGAATCCGGGTTGGCCAGCCCGCGGTGCACAGGCATATATGATCGGGCGCTGCGCCCTTAGCCATTGCCAGCGACGAGAGACCGCCATGCAAGTCATCGACATCGACGCCCACGTCATCGAACCGGCCTCGACCTGGGATCTCATGAGCACCGACGAGCAGCGCTTCAAGCCGGCGGTGCTGCGCAAGGAGGCCGGTGCGCGGATCAACGCCCACTTCTCGGGGCCCAACACCCGCGAGTACTGGGTCATCGACGACATGCTCTACGGCAAGCACGACGTCGAGTTGATCGCCGGCGCCTCCAAGGGCGAGGTCACGGCGGGGGCGTTGACGCTCGAGGACGTTCCGGCGCGGCTTGCCGACCTCGACCGGCAGCAGGTCGATGTCCAGGTCGTGTTCTCGAGCCTGTTCCTGAACATCCGCTGCGCGCGCCCGGACGCGGAGCTTGCGATCACGCGCGGCTACAACCGCTGGCTCGCGGCGCGTT
>JBIITU010000131.1:0-8063 GCA_044340335.1 Steroidobacteraceae bacterium | reverse complement strand
GTCACCGTCGATCACCGTCGACCGCTGTGAGCGCAGCCAGCCGTAGACGACGCGGCCATCGGTGCGGCCACGCAGACGCACGAACGCGTCGAGCAATGCCGGCCCGCGCAGGCTGTCGGCGAGACGCGTGGCGCGCGCACTGGCGAACGACGGCGCTGTCGCAGCCGCCACCTCGCCGGACCCCAGCAGTACTGCTGCGCCAGCCGTCAGCCATTCGCGCCGGTTCAGATCCATCACAGCACCACTATACGAGCGCCGCAGACGGGCGCAATGCACTCGGCGCATGGCAGCCGCCGCGACTTTAATGGCATGCAGCGACGCGCCGGGCGCACAATGCCAGCATCATGATCGACACCATGCGACGCCTGCTGCTGACGCACGCCCCCGCTGCCGTGGCGTGGAGCGCCCTCACCGCCCCTGAAACAGCCGCAGCAGCGACACCCGCAGTCGCCACGCACGACGACATGGGCCCGCTCGCCGATGGCTACCTGACGTTCGCCAACCCCGCCGACAAGTTCCGCGCGCTGTTCCGCTTCGAGCGTGACCTGCGCGACGAGGGCATGGCGCTCAGCACCTACCAGTTCCTGGTCTACGCGCTGCCGCAAGGCCAGCGGCCGCAGGCCATCGTGCGCTTCGAGGGCATGGAGTTCTCGTACTTCCGCCGCATCGGCGAGCTGACCTGGCGCATCCATGCCCACAACCTCAGCTACCCGCGCGATCTTGCGACCGGGCGCTACACCTCGGCCGTGCGCAACCCCTTCACCGGCAAGATGCTGAACGTGCAGCCGATGCGACTGCTCGAAGACCCCGGCGTGCTTCATTCGCCGCGCGGTTACCTGCCGCTCGACGCTAAGGCCGTGAATTGGCTCGACACCTATCTCGTCATGCGTATCGAGGGTGATCTCGTGAAGTCCGAGCACATCCGCCCCACGCCCGACGGCTGGCCGACCATGTTCATCGAAAGCGGCATTTCCAGCGTGCCGAAGCGCGACTTCGACAATCCGAAGGTCACCTCGCTGCTGTACCAGACCTCCGGTTTCTATGTGTTTCCGTTCCCGGCCTGGATGCGGATGGGCGACACACCCGGCCACATGCTGGGCGCCTGGAGCGGGCGCAAGATCCGCGATCCGCGCAACCTGCCGCGCGAGTTCCTGGCGCGCGCGCGCGCCGAAGATGCCGCGCTGCTCGAGCCGCGCTGGAGTGAGTTCGAGCGGCCGATCAGCGAGACGCTGCGCAGCGCGTACTGATCGCAGGCACTGCGCCCGCGACAGGTCAGCGATCGAACTTCGGTGCCGGGCGATCGAGCGCCGCAATCGGGTCCGCGGCCACTTCCGGCGCCATCTGCGCGAGCTTGCGGCGAAACACCTCGGGAAGGTCGTCGAAGCGCCGCACCTTGCGACCGGTGAGCCGCGAAGTCAGGCTGCCGGGCGCGTCGTCCATTTTCATCCAGCGCTGCCAGCTCGTGACCTCGGCGAAGAACACCGTCGCATCACCGACTTTGACGGCCGGGTCGGTCAGGTTCGAAAGGCTGCCGTGGTAGACCGCGATGTCGTTGACCTCGAACGGCGTCTTGCGCCCGGGCGTGAACACGCGAGCGACCGACTCATCGCGGATGAAAACATCGTCGCCGACGATGATCGGCGCCGCGGTCTTCGCGGTAGCCTCGAGCGGCGTGCCGCCGATCTCCGTCGGCAGCACGCGGCTGCCATCCGGCCGATAACGGCTGGTCACTGGCCCCACGATGTTGTGCCGCGCTGGCACCGTCTCGCCCGTGTACGGATTGCGCCATTGCTCGAGCGGCGCGCCAGTCTCGAGATCGAGCATGACGATCATCTCGAGGTGAGTGACATCGAAGCTGCCATCGGCATGGTGCTTCAGACGCTGCACCGTGCCGACACAGCTCGTGTACAGCGGCGTCAGTGTGGTGCCGACCTGGCCGATCTTCGGGCCCATCAGCCACCAGAAGATCACGCCGTCGTCGGTGCGGAAATGCAGCTTGTGGAACAGCTGCTGCGCATCGACGCCCGCCGGCGCGGGAGCGCCGCCCGACTGGGCGGCGACCCCCGACATTGCCCACGGCAGGACCAGCGTTCCGAGCGCAGCGCCGGTCAGCAGTTCGCGACGATCCACAGCCACCGTGGCTCCTCTCAGAAGCGATACGTCGCCGTTACGCCGAAGTGGCGCTTGTTCGGCAGCACCGCCTCTGACGAGGCCAGCTGGAAGAAGAACGGGTCCGCGGCGCTGTCGCTGTTGAAGCGCGAGGCTTCGAGCGTATCGTCATTGAGCAGGTTGTTGACGAAGCCGATGATCTCCCACTTATCCGCACGCACGCCCGCGCGCAGGTTCACGCGCACCTGCGCCGGCACCCAGGCGAAGTTCGCGATGCTGTCGAAGCGCTTGCCGACATAGGTCAGGTCGGTGCGGGCGTACCAGCTGCGGTCGTCCGCGGCGGGCGCCTCGAACTGCGCCCACGCGGCACCGCTGAACTTCGGCGCCAGCGGGAATTCGAAGCCCTTGGCGTCCGTGAGACCGAGGAAGCGCAGCGTGATCTGCTCGTTCTGTGCCTTGGTGATCTCGGTATCGGCGTAGGCCGCGCTGCCACCGAAGGTCCAGTTCGCACCGACCTTCAGTGCGCCATCGACCTCGATGCCGCGGGTGTTGCTGTCGCCCGCCGAGAACGGCACCACGTTGAAGTTCTCACCAGCCGGCGCAGAGCCCTGCTGGATGATGCCGTCGCCGTTGAGGTCGATCTGCAGCGTACGCAGGCCCTGGCGGCCGACCCACTCGAGGTAGTACAGCGACGCGTTCAGGTACCAGCGGCCGTCGTCCTCGCGATGCTTGATGCCGATCTCGTAGTTGTCGACCTCCGCTTCCGGCGCGATCGGCGTGAGCCCGTTGGCGAGCGCGACCGTCTGCTGGGCCGCCGACAGCTGGAAGAACGGTGCGTAACCCTGCGTCGGCTGATTGCCCTTCGCGAAGTTCGCGAACAGGTTCGTCTCGGAGTTCAGTTCGTACTTCACGAGCACGCGCGGCAGCGTTGCCTTGGTCTCCACGGCAAGCGGAGCCACCGACCCGACGCCGCTGATCTGCTCGTCGTTCTGCCGGCGCGCTTCGAGACTCACGCTCAGCGCATCCGTGATCTCGTAGCCGACGCTCGCAAAGACCGCGTCAGTCGTCGACGCGCTGCGGATCGGGTTGAATGCGGCTGGAGCAGGACCGCCCGCGCCGGCACCGAACAGCGAGCCGTTGATGAAGCCACCGACCACCTCGAAGGTGTTTTCGAGTCGCGCGAGGCCGATCATCCAGCTCAGGCGCTGCTCGGCCGGCGATGTGAGCCTGATTTCGTAGGTGTCCTGCGCCTGGTCATTGACATAGAAGAACTGGTAGCGGTCTTCTTGGGCGAGCTCGAAGTCGCGCAGGCCCTGCACGAACTGCTCCTGGGTGCTCGCGATCGCCGTCAGCGTATAGCCGCCGATGTTCCAGTCCGCGGTCAGCGTGCCGAGGTTGTGGTCGATCAGCGTCTTGTGCTCCCGGAATGGCAGCAGGTTCGAGGCCGCCGCCGGCGTCGTGATGTTCACGCCAACCGGGCCGTTGGGGGCGCGCAGCTCGCCGCAGTAGGCGCGGCGAGTGGATGCGACCGTCGGAAAGAGAGTCGGGTCCAGACCTGCAAGGGGGCGCGCTGTGAAGCCCGGGAACGGGCCGCAATTGTGTTCGTTGAAACGCGCGATCAGCACCGAAGGCGCCGGACCGTCCTCGTCCTGGCGATCGCTGTAGCGCAAGCGGATCGACAGATTCTCGGTCGGCGTGAAGTTCAGGGTGCCGGAGACATAGCGCTGCTCCGTCGCACCGAGGCGTCCGCCAAAGACGTTCTGGTAATAGCCGTCGAATTCGTTGAAGTCGGCGACGATGCGGCCCGACAGCATGCCTTCGATCAGCGAACCCTCGAGCGCGCCCGCGAGGCGCCGGTCGCCGTACGAGCCCGCAGTCACGCTGACACGCCCCTTCGTCTCTTCGCCCGGGACGGTCGTGATCAAGCTGATGGCACCGCCGAAGGTGGCCTTGCCGAACAGCGCCGACTGCGGCCCCTTGATGACCTCGACGCGCGCAAGATCTTCGCTGCCGATGGCCGACGGATTGCCGATGTAGGGCACGTTGTCGATGAACACCGTGACGAGGTCTTTGCGGTTGTCGCCGACCGGCGAGATCTGCGTCATGCCGCGGATCGAGAAATCACTCGCCGCGCGCGACGAGCCCTGGTTGAACGTCAGGCCCGGCGCGAACTTCGCGAGATCGGCGATCGACTGCGCACCGCGCTCCTGGATCTGCTCCTCGGTGAATGCCTGGATCGTGAGCGGTGCATCCTGGATGGTTTCGATGCGCTTGCGTGCCGTGACGATGACTTCATCGAGCCCGGCTGCGCCGGCCGATTCCTGCGCCGATGCAACAGTGGCGCTGGACAGCAGTGCCATGCCAACCGCGTAAACGACTTCATTCCTGAGTTTCATGTAACCCCCTGTGCGTGCGATGCCGGTGAACCGGGCTTGATGCAAAAGTACGACTGCTGATTGATGGACGTGATGCAAACTGCGTATGGCAGGTAGCGCGCTGTGAATGGCGGCGACTCGCGCGGCACGTTCAGCGCCGCGCGCATTCGAGGACATCCTGCTGATTCGGGGCCCAGGCTGATGCACTGCGCCACTCCCGAATGCCGTTGATCCACACTGGTGCCGTCGCAGCGGTCAGCACGATCGAGCCGTCCGGCCGCAGCAAAGTCGCACTGCGTGGATCGTTGCGCTCGCGCAACCATGCGATGAAGCCCATGAAGCCAGCCCGCATCGCGCGTCCGCAGGCAGCAGCAAAAGACGGCTGCACCACCCGCAGCAGGCGATCGCCACGGACCACGAAGCCTGTCTCGACCGGTTCGGCGACGATCAGTGGAACCCCGATCGCGTCGGCGATCGAGCTCTGCTCGATGACGTGCATGAACGAAACGATGACCGAACCGCCCGAGGCGCGAGCCTGCAGGCCGATGGGCTCGACCCAGGAGCCGAGCGCCACATCAAGGCGCTCGAGCTCAGCGATGGCGGCGGTGCCGCGCACGTCGCCGCGCCCGTCGCTGAGCACGAACACGGCATCCGGCGCGTAGTGCGCGACTGCGGCCTCGGCATCGTGGCGGTTGTGGGCGTCGAGGTAGCTGCGCACCCAGGCCAGCGCGCGCTGCTCGCGTGCCGAGGCCGGCGGCCGCGATGCGACGCGGGACGAGTCGATGAAGGTCATCAGCTCGCGGTTGAAACGCCGCGGCTGCTCGGCGAACGCAGCGTGTCCAGCGCCGGGATACACCGACAGTGCCGACCGCGGCAGCTTGCGCGTCAATGGCTCGAGCTGCGCCGCGGGCACGGACGTATCAGCCGAACCGGTCGTGAACAACGTCGGAACGGTCACGCGTTCGAGCAGGTCCAGATTCTCGAGCGGCATGCCCACCATCGCAGCGCGCGCATAGCGCGGCAGCTGCAGCGTCGAGACCAGCCAAAGCTCTTCGTCGGCGGGCGACAGTGGCGTCGCGGTCATCATCCGGACGAAGTAGCGCTGCCCGGCAACGTTGTCGGCGAGGTCTTCAGAGCGGCGCTGCCGGTCTGCCTCCACATAGCCGGCATCGCCCGCGAGCGGATGCAGTCTCTCGGCCAGACCGCCGGTCGACCCGATGAAGTTGATGCCGGCGAGGTTCGAGTCGCCGTAATGGCGCACGTAGTTCATGACCACGTTGCCACCGAAGGACCACGCGACCACGACCGGCTTGACGAGCTGCTTCGCGGCGATCACCGCCGCCACATCATCGGCCCACACCTTGGCCGTGCCGTAGCTCGCAGGCGTCGCGGGCTTTCCGGATGCGCCGTGGCCGCGCAGGTCGAGCGCCACGAATCGATAGCGCGCCGCCAGCGCCGGATCCTGCTGCCCGCGCCAGACCGCCGACGACAGCGAGAAGCCGTGCAGCAGCAGCACCGGTGGACCCTGCGGATTGCCCCACTCCGTGACGGCCAGCGGCACGCCATCCGGAGCAAGCACCGTGGAATGCGTTGCCGCGGGCAGTGCCGCGGGCCACAACAGCGCGGCGAACCAGAGCAGTGCCGACCGCATCTGCTGCCTCAGCCTTCGAACAGCTGCGGATGCAGCTTGCGCGTGCGCGCGACCAGTTCCTGCGGCAGCTCTTCGACGCGCTCGACCTTGCGCCCGAACAGGCGCCACGAGATCACGCCCGGGATGTCACGCATGTCCATCCACGGAATCCAGCTCGCGAGCGTCTGGTAAGCCATCGTCGTCGGCACGACGCGCTTCGGATTGCGGGCGAGGTCCGCTGCGGTCGCATGTAGTGTCAGCAGCGAGGTCTGCACGCGCGCAGCGCCGGTGTCCGGGTTGGTGGTGCGCACCAGCAGTTCCTCGCTCGACCATACCGAGCCCGCGAAACGCTGCGCCGCGCCGAGGTAGCCCGTCCACTCGAGTCCTGGGAACGGCCGATCGAGCACGGGTTCGGTCTTGGCGCCCGTGAAGCGTTGCCGCTGCGGCGAGTAATAGTGCTTCGGCTTCACGACCCGGCCCGTCAGCGGGTTCAGCCAGTCGTCGAGCACCTGGCCGGTGGTCAGATCCTTGAACCAGCCCGCTTCGCGCAGCGAGTAGGCATAGACGCCCGCGCCGTCCGGCGTGCAGCGATTGATGCTGATGCCCTCGACGCCGAGCAGCGGCACGGTGCGCTGGCCGGAGACCTGGCCATAGAACGTGCCGGCGTAGGCCCAGTACAGCGCGCGACCATCGGGGTGGGCGCGCATCCGCACATGGGTCTCGAGCGTGTCGAGGTCGACCGCTGCGTCGCTGCCCGCAGCGGCGCTCCCTGCAGCTGCGCCAGCTGCGTCAGCGCCGGCAGGCGCCGCGAACAGCGCCGCACCCAGTGCACTGCCGCCGAGCAGCGGCCACAGTTCACGTCGATTCATTGGGCTTCTCCGGGCGGTGTCGCGTTCGGCGTGCGCGGCGGCACGGGTTTGCGCTCACGCATGAAGCGGATCACGCTGGGCTCAGCCTTCGTGCGCTTTTCAGGCGGCGTCAGGAAATCCGGGAAGCGCTCGCGCGTCAGCGCGACGATGTCGGCAGGAATGCCGGCGAGGTCATCGGCACTGCCGGTGAAGCAGTTGTAGAGCAGGTGCCCCGGCGTCGTGCCCATCAGCATCCAAGGCTGCCATGGCCGCACGTGCACCCACGCGCCCCAGTGCTCGAGCGAAGTGATCCTGCGGTTCTGCGCCTTCGCGAGCGAGACGTTGTAGCTCAGCATGTCGGAGACCTGCAGCATCGGCCCGCTGCTCTCGCGCACCCAGACCGCGGGGTCGAGCGGATTGCGCGCCCAGTAGTGCCCGTGCTGCTCGACGAACAGCCGGTCACCGGCGGTCTGCCATGGCAGCACGAAGGGCTTGGCCGACGCCGCCGCGCGTGCGGGGTCATCGTAGAAGCGCGCGTCGCGCTCGACCGGTTCGATGTCGCGGCTCACCGAGGGGTTGGCGATGTGCAGCACATCGACCGTCTCTTCGTTGAGCGGATTGACCCAGCGGTCGACCACCTGGCCGGTCGCGAGATCGAAGAAGAAGCCCACCTCGCGCTGCAGCAGCATCCAGCCCGGGCGGTCTGGCAGCGGCAGGGCCCGCTGCGACGACATGCCCATGATGCCAAGCAGGTCGCGCGCCGCGGCACCCGGTGCGACACCCATCACCCGGCCGCGATACCAGCCATGCTTGGCGCGGCTGCTGTCCAGATTGGCGAGGATGCGCGTCATCAGGCGGGCGTTGCCGTCGCCGGTGTCGAGCGCGAGGTTGCCGGGCCGCACCAGCGGGGCAGCGGCAGCAGCAACCGCCGCACCGGCAGCGACCGCCGTCGTGGTCGCAACGCCCGCCGCCAGCACCTGGCGACGCGAGAGACTCAAGCTCCTTCGCTCGTGCATCGTGATACCCCGTCAGTGGCTCCGGAACACCTGCCGACTTTCCTGACCGGAGCCGACGGAGGCAACGAGCGTTACGCGCCCGGGC
>JBIITU010000130.1:0-8077 GCA_044340335.1 Steroidobacteraceae bacterium | reverse complement strand
GCAGTGGCGCCATGCCCTGGGTGGCATCGACACCCAGGCCCTTGAACCATACGACGCCGACGATCTGTGCGATCAGCACCAGTGCGGTCAGCCAGCCGAGCCACGCGAAGCGCGTGAAGCCGCGTCGCAGCTCCTCGACGCTGATATCGAGCATCATGACGACGAACAGGAACAGCACCATGACTGCGCCGACGTACACCAGCACCAGCACGATCGCGAGGAACTCAGCCTCGATCAGCAGCCAGATCGCCGCGCTCTGGAAGAAACACAGCACGAGGCAGAGCGCCGAATGCACGGGATTGCGGGAGGTGATGACGCCGACTGCTGCGGCGATCAACACCGCCGAGAACGCGTAGAAGAGTGCTTGGACGAACAATTGGATTCCCCGATCAGCGGTAAGGCGCGTCCGCGGCCTTGTCCGCAGCGATCATCGCTTCGTAACGGTCACCGACGGCGAGCAGCTTGTCCTTGCTCATGATGTTCTCGCCGCGGTTCTCCATGTGGTACTCGTGGATTCGCGTCTCGACGATCGCGTCCACCGGGCAGGCCTCTTCGCAGAAGCCGCAGTAGATGCACTTGAAAAGGTCGATGTCGTAGCGCGTCGTGCGGCGCGTGCCGTCGGCGGCAACGTCGGAATCGATGGTGATCGCGAGCGCCGGACACACCGCCTCGCAGAGCTTGCATGCAATGCAGCGCTCTTCGCCGTTGGCGTAACGGCGCAGCGCATGCAGGCCGCGGAAACGCGGCGACTGGGGCGCCTTCTCTTCCGGATAGTTGATCGTGACTTTCTTGCGAAACAGCGTGCGCGCCGTGACCGACAGGCCGATCAGCAGCTCGGTCAGCAGGAAGGTCTTGATGGGATTGAATGTTGCCATGGTGTGCCTCAAGCCTTGAACGGCCCGACCTCGAACCACGCCATGACGCCCTCGACCCCGATCCAGAAGATCGTGATCGGGATCAGCACCTTCCAGCCAAGCCGCATGATCTGGTCATAGCGATAGCGCGGAAAAGTGGCGCGGAACCACAGGAAGCAGAACAGGAATCCGAACAGTTTGAAGAACAGCCAGAAGAAGCTGGGCTGCGCAAGCGGGTTGTTGGCGTCGAGGTAGCCTTCGAACGGGCTCAGCCACCCGCCGAAGAAGAACACGGCGGTCAGCGCCGAAATCAGGATCATGTTCGCGTATTCGGCCAGGAAGAACAGCGCGAACGCCATGCCGGAATACTCGACATGGAAGCCCGCGACGATCTCCGACTCGCCCTCGGCGACGTCGAACGGCGCGCGGTTGGTCTCCGCGACGCCCGCGATCAGGTAGACGACGAACAGCGGGAACAGCCAGAACCAGTTCCACGACAGCGGGCCGCCCGACTGCGCGCGGACGATGTCGCCGAGGTTGAGGCTGCCGGCGACCATCAGCACGCCGACCAGCGCAAAGCCCATCGCGATTTCGTACGCCACAATCTGCGCCGCCGACCGCATCGACCCGAGGAACGCATACTTCGAATTTGAGGCCCAGCCCGCGATGATGACGCCGTACACGCCGACCGAGGTCAGCGACAGCACGTAGAGCAGGCCCGCATCGATGTCGGCCAGGACGAGGTCGGGCGACAGCGGCATCACGGCCCAGATCGCGAACGCCGGCACCAGAGTGATGGCAGGCGCAATCCGGAACAGCCACTTGTTGGCCTTGGCCGGAATGACGATTTCCTTGACCAGCAGCTTGATGACGTCCGCGAACGGCTGAAAAATGCCGGGCAGGAAGCCGAAAATGCTGCCGACCCGATTCGGGCCCTTGCGCAGCTGCATCCAGCCGATGACCTTGCGCTCGAGCAGCGTCGTGAACGCCACCGACAGGATCAGCACGACGGTGACGATCAGCACCCACATCGTCGAGTTCAGCGCGAACTGCGTCGACGCGGCGAGCCCGTCCCACCAGGCAACGGCGGCGGATGGCATCAGGTTCACGAACGCCCCCCCTCCACCGCGCCGAACAGCCGACGAGCCTCACGCCCCGCACGCGTCGCCTGCAACGCGGGCGCGCGACGCAACAATGCATCGCCGCCGTAGATCGCGAAGTCGGTCACCGCGGCATCGGCCACGTCACCGCCGGCAACGTGGGCCGTCTTGAACGACCCCGCAGCAGCGGACGGCACGATCGCGCGCAGCTCGGCAAGGACTTCTTCGCTCGAGTTGAATTCGAAGCCCTGCAGCGCCAGCAGGTTGCCAAGCACGCGCAGGATTTTCCACGCAGGGCGGGATTCGCCGACGGGGCGCGCTGCGCCCGCAAAGCTCTGCCAGTCACCCGCGAGGTTGACGAAAGTGCCGCTGGTCTCGGCGAAGGTGCCGCAAGGCAGGAGCACCGTCGCGTGCGAGCGAGTCGCATCATCCGCGAACGGCGTGATCGCGACGACGCAGTCGGCATTGGCCAGAGCGGCGCCCGTTGCGACACCGGTTGCTTCGACCCAAGGCTCGATGCCGCCCACCAACAACCAGGCCGGCGCACCCTGCGCGAACATCTCGCCTGCAGTGCGACCCGCAGTCTTGGCAGTCTTGCCACCTGCATCGCGATGCGGCGTGCAACCTGCAAGCCATGCGCCCGCGGCGTTGCCACCTTCCGCCAGCACGCCGAGCGTCGCGCCGGTCGCGGCCGCGAGCTGCGCAGCGAGCGCACGCAGGTCGGCCCAGGCCGGATGGCGCTGCGCCAACGCGCCGAGCCAGATCGCGCGACGGCTGCCAGTCATCAGGGCCGTCGCAAGGGCGCGCTGCTCAGGTTCGACCTGCGCGGCAGCGTCAGTGGCCGCTGCCAGCACGGCCTGGAGCTCGCGGACCATGTGCGCAGGCGCGGCGATGCGGGTCGCCGCAACCGGGAACAGGTGTTCGAACGCCGCCGGATTGAGAAACGCGATCTTTGCGCCCCGCCGCGCCGCCTTGCGCACACGATGCGCGAGCAGCGGCACCTCGTATCGGAGATGGCCGCCGATGACGAGCAGCGACTCGAGCTCTTCAGTGGCCGCGATCGAGTGGCCAAGATCTGGGCGGAGCGGATCCGCCGCTGCATCACGAAAATCGACCTGCCGCAGACGATGATCGATGTGCGGCGACCCCGCGGCGCGCGTCAGGCGCGCGGCCAGATACTGCTCTTCGACGGTCGCGGACGGGCTGACCAGTGTTGCGAGCCCAGCGGCATTGCGCTTGAGCCCTTCGGCGGCAGCCTCCAGCGCGCGCTCCCAGCTGACCGTCTGCCATTCGCCGGCGACCTTGATCATCGGCTTCTCGAGCCTGTCGGGCGAATAGACCGCCTCGTAGCTGAAGCGATCGCGGTCGGCGATCCAGGTTTCGTTGATGGCTTCGTTGTGGCGCGGCACGATGCGCATCAGGCGACCACGGCGCACATGTCCATACAGATTGGTGCCGACGCCATCATGCGGCGACACGAGCGCATGCTGCGTCATCTCCCAGCCGCGCCCCTGGAAACGGAACGGCTTGGAATTCAGCGCGCCCACCGGGCACAGATCGATGATGTTGCCGGACAGCTCGTGATCGACGCTGTGCTCGACGAAAGTGCCGATCTCCATGTGCTCGCCACGACCGGTCGTGCCGAGTTCCTGGATGCCAGCGACATCATGGCCAAAGCGCACGCAGCGCGTGCAGTGGATGCAGCGCGTCATGTCGGTCGAGACGAGCGGGCCGAGGTTCTTGTCCTTGACGACGCGCTTGCGCTCGGTGAAGCGCGAGACATCGCGGCCGAAGCCCACGGCCAGATCCTGCAGTTCGCACTCGCCACCTTGATCGCAGATCGGGCAGTCGAGCGGATGGTTGATCAGCAGGAACTCCATCGTCGCCTTCTGCGCACCGATGGCGTTGGGCGACTTGGTGAAGATCTTCATGCCTTCGGCGACCGGTGTCGCGCAGGCAGGCAGCGGCTTCGGCGCCTTCTCGACTTCGACCAGGCACATGCGGCAATTGGCCGCGATCGGCAGCTTGTCGTGGTAGCAGAAGCGCGGCACATAGGCGCCTTCTGCATCCGTGACATGGATGATCATCGCGCCCTTGCGCGCCTTGACCGGGCGGCCGTCGACCTCGACGTTGACGAAGTCGGACGGCGGCGGAACGTTGGTGGGATTGGCAGCCATCAAGCCGCCTCTGCCGCAGCAGCTGTCAGGCTGCGGCCGCCGTTCTGGACCATGTACTCGAACTCGTGCCGGTAATGCTTGACGAAACTCTGCACGGGCCACGCCGCCGCGTCACCGAGCGCGCAGATCGTGTGCCCTTCGATGCGGTTCGCCACTTCGACGAGCAACTGGACGTCTTCCATGCGGCCCTGCCCCGCGACCATGCGCTTGAGCATGCGATTGAGCCAGCCGGTGCCTTCGCGACACGGCGTGCACTGGCCGCAGGACTCGGACATGTAGAAGCGCGAAATGCGCTCGAGGGTCCGCACCATGCAGGTTGTCTCGTCCATGACGATGACCGCTGCGGAACCGACCGAGGATCCGACCGCACGCAGCGAGTCGTAGTCCATGTTGACGCCCATCATGACGTCACCCGGAACGACCTTGACCGACGACCCGCCCGGGATCACGGCCTTGAGCTTGCGCCCGCCCTTCACCCCACCGGCGATCTCGAGCAGATCCTTGAACGGAATGCCGAGCGGCAGTTCGTAGTTGCCGGGCTTGCCGACATGGCCCGACACGGAAAAAATCACCGTGCCACCCGCATTGGCGGTGCCAAGCTTCGCAAACCACTCCGGACCCTTGCGGAGGATCGTCGGCACGGACGCGAAGCTCTGCGTGTTGTTGATCGTGGTCGGCATGCCATAGAGGCCGAAGTTCGCGGGGAACGGCGGCTTGAAGCGCGGCTTGCCCTGCTTGCCCTCGAGCGACTCGAGCAGCGCGGTCTCCTCGCCGCAGATGTACGCCCCTGCACCGACGAAGGCGTGCAGATCGACGTCGACGCCAGAGCCCATGATGTTCTTGCCCAGCAGCCCGGCCGCGTAGGCCTCCTTCAGCGCCGCCTCGAAGCGCGGCACCGGTTCGCCGAGGAACTCGCCGCGGATGTAGTTGTAGCCGACCGTCGCGCCCATGGCATAGGCGCCTATGGCCATGCCTTCGATCAACGAGTGCGGGTTGAAGCGCAGGATGTCGCGGTCATGGCAGGTGCCGGGCTCGGATTCGTCCGAGTTGCAGACGATGTACTTCTGGATCGGCGAGCTGCGGGGCATGAAGCTCCACTTGGTGCCGGTCGGAAAACCCGCACCGCCGCGGCCGCGCAGGCCGCTGGCCTTGACCTGCTCGATGATCTGCTCGCGCGGGATCTTCTCGGTCAGGATCTTCTTCCAGATCTCGTAGCCGCCGATCTTCGCGTAAGTCTCGAGTGTCCAGGGCCGCTCGTGCTTGAGCGGCTCGAACACCACGAGGTTCATCTTGTCGTCCCAGGCACCCATTCGCTCAGCGCTCACTTCAGTTCGTCCAGGATCCTGTCGACCTTCTCGGGCGTCAGGTACTCGTGGAAGTGGTGGTCGACCATCATCATCGGCGCGCCGGTGCAGGCCGCGAGGCACTCCTCTTCCCGCTTCAGGAAGATGCGCAGGTCCGGCGTGCTCTCGCCTTCCTTGATGCCGAGCCGCTTCTCCACATGCGCCACCAGGTCTTCAGCACCGTTCAACCAGCAACTGATGTTGGTGCAGATGCTGACGTGGTGCCGGCCACACTTGTGGGTCTCGAACATCGAATAGAAGCTTGCGACCTCGTACACCTGGATCGGCGGCAACTGCAGGTACTCGGCAATCGCATCCATCAGCTCGGTCGTCAGGTAGCCGTCGTTCTGCTCCTGCGCGAAGCGCAGCGCGGAGATCACTGCCGAACGCTGCCGGCCCTGCGGAAACTTCGCCACCCAGTGGTCGATTTCAGCGCGGGTATGCTCGGACAACAGATGGGTCTTGGACTCGCTCAACGATCGATCTCCCCGAACACGATGTCCTGCGTGCCGATCACCGCCACGACGTCCGCGAGCATGTGCCCGCGCACCATTTCATCGAGCGACGCGAGGTGCGCGAAACCCGGCGCGCGGCACTTGAGCCGGTAAGGCTTGTTCGCGCCATCGGACACGAGCCAGATGCCGAACTCGCCTTTCGGCGCCTCGACGGCTGCGTAGGTTTCACCCTCGGGCACGCAGTAGCCCTCGGTCATGAACTTGAAGTGATGGATCAGCGATTCCATGTCGCCCTTCATCTCTTCGCGGCGTGGGGCGCGGATCTTGCGGTCTTCGACCATGATCGGACCCGGGTTCTTCTTCAGCCAGTCGACGCACTGCTGGATGATCAGGTTCGACTGCCGCATCTCTTCCATGCGGACGAGATAGCGGTCATAGCAATCGCCGTTGACGCCTACCGGGATGTCGAACTCCATCCGGTCGTACACTTCATAGGGCTGCTTCTTGCGCAGATCCCAGGCGATGCCGGAGCCGCGCAGCATCGGCCCGGAGAAGCCCAACTGCAGGGCCCGCTCCGGCGACACCACGCCGATGTTGACGGTGCGCTGCTTCCAGATCCGATTGTCGGTCAGCAGCGTTTCGTACTCGTCGACTGCTGCCGGGAAGCGCTTCGTGAAGTCTTCGATGAACTCCAGCAGCCCCGCCGAGCGCGCTTCGTTCTGGCGGTCGGCGTCCTTCTGGGAGCGCCACTTCGATGCCTGGTATCGCGGCATCTCGCGCGGCAGGTCGCGGTGCACGCCACCCGGACGATAGTAGGTCGCATGCATGCGCGTGCCGGAGACTGCCTCGTAGCAATCCATGAGGTCCTCGCGCTCCTTGAACGCGAGCAGGAACACGGTCATGGCGCCGATGTCGAGGCCGTGCGCGCCGAGCCACATCAGGTGGTTCAGCACGCGCGTGATTTCGTCGAACATCACGCGGATGTACTGCGCGCGCTCCGGCACCGTGATGCCGAGCAGTCGCTCGATCGCCATCACGTAAGCGTGCTCGTTGCACATCATCGACACGTAGTCGAGCCGATCCATGTAACCGATCGACTGGTTGTAAGGCTTCGATTCCGCGAGCTTCTCGGTCGCGCGATGCAGCAGCCCGATGTGCGGATCGGCCTTCTGGATCGTCTCGCCGTCCATCTCGAGAACGAGCCGCAGCACGCCATGGGCGGCAGGATGCTGCGGCCCGAAGTTCATCGTGAAATTCCGGATCTCGCTCATGCGCCGCCCTTCGCGGGCCTGTCCTTCAGCGCCGGTTCGTAACGGTTATCGTGGCGGATCACCTTCGGCACGAGCACGCGCGGCTCGATGCTGACCGGCTCATAGACGACGCGCTTCTTCTCGGGGTCGTAACGCACTTCGACGTTGCCACTCAGAGGAAAATCCTTGCGGAACGGGTGGCCGATGAAGCCGTAGTCGGTCAGCAGGCGGCGCAGGTCGGGATGGCCCCCGAACAGGACACCGTACAGGTCGAAGGCCTCGCGCTCGAACCAGTTGGCGGCAGACCAGATGTCGCACACCGACGGCACCATCGGGTCGACGTCGTCGGCACAGAACACGCGCAGCCGCAGGCGCTGGTTCAGCGTCACCGACAACAGGTGATAGACAACCGCAAAACGCCGGCCGGGCGCGGGGCCCTGCCCTGCGTCAGCCTGCAGACCCATCCGCTCTGCACCGCGCGAAAAGCCGCTGCCCGTCGCAGACTGCGTTTTCCATTCCGTGCGCCCGTACTCGAGGTAATCGATGCCGCTGACATCGACCAGCACCTCGAACCGCAACGCGGCGTGATCGCGCAACGCGCGGCACACTTCAAGCAGCGAACCCGCATCCGTTTCGTAGGTGAGTTCGTCGGGCAGCGACACCACGCGCTGCACGCGCTCGCCGAGCGCCTGCTCGACCTGCTGACCCATTGCCTCGACCCGCTTGCTCACGCGACCGCCATCGTGCTGGTGCGCTGGATCTTCTTCTGCAACTGGATGATGCCGTACAGCAGTGCCTCGGCCGTCGGTGGGCAGCCCGGCACATAGACGTCGACCGGGACGATGCGGTCGCAACCGCGCACCACGGAATAGGAATAGTGATAGTAGCCGCCGCCATT
>JBIITU010000129.1:0-8083 GCA_044340335.1 Steroidobacteraceae bacterium | reverse complement strand
TCCGGGGCCGGCCGCCTGAGCGATCCGAGTCGCGCAACCGCATCGCGACGAGCTTCGATCTGCCGTGGATGCCGCCCTCTAGCGCAGCTGCCGTCACAGCCCGCCTCTGCATCGACGACCCGGGGCGGTTGGCGGCCTCGACATGGGCGATGCGAGCGGGGCGGCGTTCCCGCCGGCTCCTGCCACGCAGGACTGTTAACAGAAGGCATGAAAGCCTTCTCACAGGGGCGGCGGCATGAAATAATGGGTGGTTACTACCGGCCCCGCCCGTTTTCGAACAACGGCGCCATCTGCCACAACCCTGCAACGGAAGTCCGATCATGCCCCGTAAAACGCCCCTTGCCGATGTCCGCAACATCGGAATCATCGCCCACGTCGACGCCGGCAAGACGACGACGACCGAGCGCATCCTGTACTACACGGGGCGCAAGCACACGATCATCGATATCCACGATACGAAGGATCTGAAGTCCTCGACGACGACGGACTACCTCGAACAGGAACAGAAGCGTGGCATCACGATCCAGAGCGCCGCGGTGTCGGCGTTCTGGCGCGGCAAGAAGATCAACGTCATCGACACCCCGGGGCACGTCGATTTCACGATCGAGGTGAACCGGTCGCTGCGCGTGCTCGACGGCGCGGTGGTCGTGTTCGACGGCGTGGCCGGCGTCGAGCCGCAGTCCGAGACGAACTGGCGCCTGGCGGACAACTACGGCGTGCCGCGTATCTGCTACGTCAACAAGATGGACCGCAGCGGTGCGAACTTCCTGCGCTGCGTTGACATGATCAAGAAGCGCCTGGGCGCGCGGCCATTGCCGATCCAGGTCCCGATCGGTTCCGAAGACAACTTCAAGGGCATGGTCGACCTCGTCGAGATGAAGGCCCTGGTCTGGGATTCGGACGACAAGGACGCCGTGTGGCAGGTGCTCGACGTGACGCCGGACCTGGCCGACAAGCTCGACATCACGGTGCCCAGCGATCGGCAACTGCTCGCGGAAGTGCCGCGCTTCCGCACCGAACTGGTCGACACCTGCCTCGAGCAGGACGACGAGGCGATGGAAGCCTACCTGGGTGATGGCACGATTCCGTCGGCCGAGGTGCTGCGCAAGGCGCTGCGCAAGGGCACGGTGAACTCCGCGTTCAACCCCGTGCTGTGTGGTTCGTCGTACAAGAACAAGGGCGTGCAGCAGGTGCTCGACGCCGTTGTCGATTACCTGCCGGCACCGACCGACGTGGCCGCCATCAAGACGGTCGACGCCGACGGTCAGCCGATCGGTGAGCGCATCTGTTCCGACGACGAGCCTTTCTCGGGCCTCGCGTTCAAGGTCATCAACGATGCCTACGGCGCGCTGACCTTCGTGCGCGTCTATTCCGGTGTGCTCGTCAAGGGCGCGTCCGTCATGAACTCGACCCGCGGCAAGCGCGAGAAGATCGGCCGCATGGTCGAGATGTTCGCCAAGGAAGCGAACCCGATCGAGGAAGCGCGCGCCGGTGACATCATCGCGCTCGTTTCGCTGGCCGAAACGGATACTGGCGACACGCTGTGCGATTCCGCCAACCCGGTGGTGCTGGAGCGCATGCGCTTCCCGGATCCGGTCATCAGCGTCTCGGTGTCGGCCAAGACCAAGGGCGAGCAGGAGAAGTTCAACGCGGCGCTCGGCAAGATGGTTCGCGCCGATCCCTCGCTGCACCTCGAGACCGATCGCGAAACGGGCCAGACCATCCTGCGCGGCATGGGCGAACTGCACCTCGAGGTGACGCTCGACCGCATGCGCACGGAATTTGGCGTCGAAGGCAACATGGGTCAGCCGCAGGTGGCGTACCGCGAAACCTTCACCAAGAAGATCGAAGAGCAGTACGTCCACAAGAAGCAGACGGGCGGCTCCGGCCAGTTCGCCGAAGTGTGGATCACGTTCGAGCCGCTCGAGCGCGGCAAGGGCTTCGAGTTCATCGACGAAACCGTCGGCGGCTCGGTGCCGCGCGAATTCGTGCCGGCGGTCGAGAAGGGCCTGAAGCTGCAGAAGGAAGAGGGCGTGCTCGCGCGCTATCCGACCGTGGATTTCCGCGCGACGCTGACGGACGGCAGCTATCACGACGTCGACTCCAACGCGCTGACGTTCGAGATCGCCGCCAAGGCCTGCTTCCGCGAAGCCATCCGCAAGGCTGCGCCGATCCTCCTCGAGCCGGTCATGAAGGTCGAGACGGTCACGCCGGGCGACTACCTCGGCGACGTCATCGGCGACATGAATCGCCGTCGTGGTTCGATCCAGGATCAGATCGAGCGTGGCGCGAACATCGCCGTGGTGGCCACGGTGCCGCTGTCGGAGATGTTCGGCTACATCGGGCAACTGCGCAGCATGACCAGCGGCCGCGCCTCGTTCACGATGGAGTTCTCGCACTACGATGCGGTGCCGCGCAACGTCGCGGACGAAGTCATCGAGGCTGTGAAGAAGGCCGCCGCGGGCTGACGCCGGCCGGTTCGGGCAGTCTCGACCTGGCATAGCGTTCGCTGCACCATCTGCCGCCACGCCGGCGCGGTGCAGCGAACGCATCGTTTCGTTCCGCACTGCGTGTGGCAGGCGCGGACATTGCGCAGCCGCGGAGGAGACCGATGCCGGAGTTCCAGTGGGTCGCGTTCCTGGGTCTGTTCGTCGCAGTCATCGTCATGCTGCTCGTCACCCAGACCAAGGAAGCCGTCGCGTGGCCAGCCTGGCTCGTGCCGGCGCTGATTGTCGTTCCTTTCGTCGGCTGGACAGTGCTCGCCGTCGTAGTGGAGGGGCCGACCGCATTCTGGTCAGCCCATACCGGATCAATGTGGGGGATGCAGATCTGGTACGACCGGCTGTTGAGCGTGACGGTGGCCTTCTTCCTGCTGCAGAATCGTGCTCGCGCCGTGGGAATGAAGTCGGAGGTCTGGGTCCTGCTCGTCATCTTTACCGGCAGCATCGGTCTGTTGTCGATGCTTGCCCAGACGCTCTACTACGAGCGCAAGCAGCGCGCCTGACGCTGCCTGGTCTGCGCGTCGCGACTGCTGTGGGGGCGCGCCGTTGCGATCGCGCAACATGCCCCGCGACATGACGGTCCATACGGTTGACGTCATACAGCCATAACGATCACGATACGGCGGGATTCGCCTAGTGTTCCAACGAGGGGGGGTTATGTCTCGAATGTTGCAAACTGGCCACGTCAGCGCGGTCTGCGCTGCGGTCGCCATGATCATCGGTGCCCAGGCGGGCAGTGCGCAGGAGCAGGCACAGGCTGCGGAAGACCGCGTAGTGCTTGACGAGGTCGTCGTTTCCGCGCGCAAGCGAGACGAAACGCTGATCGACGTGCCGCTGACCGTGACGGCGATTTCCTCGGCGAAGATCGAGGAACTCGGTATCCGCGATTCGCGTGACCTCGCGCTCTACACCCCCGGATTCTCGAACGTCGCGTCCTTCGGGCGCAGCAGCTCCGAGCGCCCGGTCATCCGCGGGCAGTCGAACATCCTCGGTGACCCGAACGCCTCGTACTTCGTCGATGGCGTGTATCTGTCGGGCAGTGCCACCAACACCGAGACGGCGAACCTGGAGCGCGTCGAGGTCATCAAGGGACCGCAGGCGGCCCTGTACGGGCGCGCCACGTTCGCCGGCGCGATCAACTACGTCACGCGCCGCCCCAGCGAAACCTTTGAAGGTCGGCTCAACCTGACCTACGGCGAGTTCGATCAGCTCGACGCCACGGCCTACATCAGCGGCCCCCTCGTCGAAGGCAAGCTCTACTACTACGTGGCCGGCACGCACACCGAGGTCGGGGGCTTCTACGACAACCCGCTCGACCAGCGCGACAACCTTGGCGCCGAACAGACGGACGCCGTCACGACCAAACTGCTCTGGACCCCGATCGAGGGGCTGGAAGTCACCGGCCTGTTCACCTACAGCGAGGACAAGGACGGCCCGATCGCCATCGGCCTGCAGGGTCGGCAGTTCAACAACTGCCAGCTGAACAGCCCGACCTTGCCACGCAGCCGCGGCTATTACTGCGGCGAGGTGTTCAGCGCCGACCGGCTCACGGTGCAGCAGCGCACCGACCTGTTCCCGAATCCGGGCGTGCGCCGCGAGCGCACGCGCGCCGCGCTGACCGCGAAGTACGAGTTTGCGGGCGGCTACGAACTGACGTCCGTCTCGGCCTACAGCTTCGAGGACTACAGGGTCCAGATCGACGTCAGCTACGGCGGGTATGACGCGTTCGCGGGCCTCGACGCGCTGCCGCCGACCTTCCTCGTTCCGCTGCCGCCGCCGGCGGCCGGTGCCGCCGGCGACCTGACGCGCCAGTTCCGCAGCTCCGGCAACTTCTGGCGCTTCAACGAAGAGAACCGCAACGACTTCTCGCAGGAAGTGCGGTTGCGCTCGCCGTCCGAGCGCGCGTTCCGCTGGACCGTCGGTGCGTTCTACTTCAAGCAGAGCGATGATTTCACGCGTGACGACAAGGCCTTCCCGGACGGGCGCATCGTGCCGAACGGCGCGGCGGCTATCGCGCTGCGCGAGGTCGAGAACCGTGCCGTGTTCGCGGGTGTCGAGTACGACTTCAACGAGCGTTGGACCGCCACCGCCGAGTTCCGCCACGCCGAGGAAGACAAGCAGCAGCTGAGCTTCGCGTTCCCGGCCAACGGCACGTCACGGGTAGCCGCCGCGCCGCTCAACGGCACGTGGGAGAGCGACAAGCCGCGCTTCACGCTGCGCTACAAGCTGAACGAGGATGCCAGCTTCTTCGCCAACTACGCCGAAGGCAACAAGCCGGGCGGCTTCAACGGTGCGACGGTGGCACCGCTGCTGGCCGCCCTCGGCAGGGGTCTCGATTACGACGAAGAAGAATCGGTGAACTACGAGCTGGGAGCGAAGTTCCGCTTGCTCGACCAGCGCGCGTTCGCGACCGTGACGCTGTTCGATACCGAACTCACCGACCAGCAGCTGACGCAGAACATCGCCGGCCAGAACGCGGCGGGTCAGATCATCCTGAATTCGTACATCGACAACGTCGGCAAGACGAATTCCCGCGGCGTGGAACTCGAGTTCACGTCCCGCCTGACCGACCGCTTCGACCTGAGCTTCGGCGCTGCGTATGTGGACGCCAAGATCAAGGAGTATGTGAACGTCGACCAGGCGGACCTCTACAGCAACCGCCCTGCGGCGCTCTTCAACCTGGTCAGTGCGATGAATCCGACCGGCTGTGCCAATGAGGCCGCCTGCCGGGCGCTCCGTGACCTCGACACCAATCAGTTCGGAAGCGTGGCGGGCAAGCGCACGCCGCGTTCACCGGAGTGGAACGGCTTCCTGCTCGGCAAGTACACGATCCCGCTCGCCAATGGTTGGGCATTCTCACTCGGCGGCGACGTGGTCTACGAGGGTTCGAAGTTCGCGCAGATCCACAATCTGGCCGAGACGGGCGATCGCATGTACCTGAATGCGCGCGTCGGCCTGGAGTCGGACAACTGGACCGTGCAGCTGTGGGGTCGCAACCTCAACGACGACGACACGGCACTCGACATCCTGCGCTACATCGACTCGCGTGGCATCCCCGGACCCGCCGGGCTGTCGACCCGCGCGTTCGCGGTGTCCCTGCCGCGACCGCGGCAATTCGGCATCACCGGCACTTACCGGTTCTGATCGGACCGCAGGCGGCGACCCCGCGAGGGGTCGCCGCCTGGTTTCGGCCGGGCCTCAGCCGCTGTTGCGCAGCGCGGTAGCCACCGCATTGATCGACAGCTGAATGCCCTCCTGCACCTGAGGCGTCGTCTCGCCAGCGCGATGACGCCGCAGCAACTCCACCTGCAACAGGTTCAGCGGCTCGATGTACGGCAGCCGCAGGCGTATCGAGGCATCGAGCGTCGGGTGCTTTTCCAGCAACCTCGACTGGCCGGTGATCTGCAGCAGGCTGTCGTGCGTGGCCCGCCACGCAGACTCGATGCGCCCGAAGATGCGATCGGCCAGCGCGGTATCCTCGACGAGCGTCAGGTAGCGCCGCGCGATCTGCAGGTCGCTCTTCGCGAGCACCATTTCCATGTTGTCGAGCGTGGTCCTGAAGAATGGCCAGGCCTCGGCCATTTCGCGCAGCAGCGCGCGGTCGGGAAAGGCCTCCAGCGCCTGGCCGGCGCCGTACCAGCCCGGCAGCATCACTCGCGCCTGTGCCCACGAGAACACCCAGGGTATGGCGCGCAGGTCCTCGATGCGGTCTGACCTGGTTCGCGATGCGGGTCGCGAGCCGATCTTCAGGGTGGCGATCTCGAGCAGCGGCGTCATCTGGCGGAAGAAGGTCCGGAAACCCTCCGTGCCGTAGACGAGTTCGCGATAGCACGTGAAGGCGTGCCGGGACATCTCCGTCATCGCTGCGACGAAGCGTGCATTCTCGTCGTTCGGGCGCGCCTCGGGCTCGAGCGACGCGAGCAGCGTCGCGGCCGTGATCGACTCGAGGTTCATGACTGCGCTGTCGCGCGTGCCGTACTTGGCCGCGATCATCTCGCCCTGTTCGGTGATGCGGATCCGCCCCTGCACGGTGCCACGGGGCTGCGCGCGGATCGCCGAGAACGACGGTCCGCCACCGCGGCCGACGGATCCGCCCCGCCCGTGGAAGATCTGCATGCCCGTCCCGGCGCTGGCGAACGTCTGTGCGAGTGCCCGCGTGGCCTGGTTCAGGCTCCAGACCGAGGTCAGGTAGCCGCCGTCCTTGTTCGAGTCGGAGTAGCCCACCATGACTTCCTGGTGTCCGCGCGCGACGGCCGCGGCATGCACGTCGGGCAGCGCGAGCCAGGCCTGCATGATCTGCGGGGCGCGTTCGAGGTCGCCGATGGTCTCGAACAGCGGCACTACCATGATGACGGTGCCGGCCGGGTCGCCCGGTCGATACAGACCAGCTTCCTTCAGCAGCAGGTTCACCTCCAGCATGTCCGAGACACTCTCGCACTTGGAGATGATGTAGGTCGTGATGCAGGCCGGGCCGTAGCGCAGGTGGGCTGCTGCAGCGGCGCGGACGATGGCGAGTTCGGATTCCGTCTCGGCGGTGTAGGACGCGAACGGACTCGACAGCAGCCGCGGGCTCGCGAGCTCGCGCCGCAGCAGCGTGACGCGTGCGGCCTCATCGAGTTGCGCGTAGTCGCTCGCCACCCCAGCGACCTGCAACAGGTCCGCAACCACGCGCGCGTGCACGTCGGAGTTCTGCCGCAGGTCGAGCGTCGCGAGATGGAAGCCGCAGCATTCGACCTGGCGGATCAGGCGTCCGAGGGCACCGCCGGTGGCCAGCAGGCCTGCGCCGTAGTGCGCCAGGCTGTGCGCGATGGTGGCGAGGTCGTCGCGCAAGGCCTGCGGGCTCGCATAGGGCTTGCCCGGAGCGACCGGCAGTCGCGCCGGCTGCTGGCCCGTGAACGCCTCGTAGGTGGCAGCGACGCGGGCGTAGATGCCGCTGATCGCGCGCCGATAGGGTTCGTCGCGGCGCGCGGCGGCCAGCTCGGTCGAGATCGACAGCTCCGAGCCCAGCACATGCAGCGCATCGAGATAGGTGTTGAGCACCGCCTGCGCTGCCTGCCGCAGGGCGTAGTGGAGCGACTCCGCCGTGACGTTCGGGTTGCCGTCCCGATCGCCTCCGATCCACGACCCGAGTCGCAGGAAGCAGCCTGGCCGCCGTGGCAGCAGGCGCTCCCAGCGCGCGTAGAGCTGCGGCATCACCGGCAGGAAGACGTCGCGCAGGTACGAGAGCGCGATCTGCACTTCGTCGTGAACCTGCATTCGCTCGCGACGCAACGGCCGCGTTTCCCACAGCAGCGCAATCTGGCGGACGATGGCCTGCTCTATGACGTCGCCATCGGGAGTTTCGTGGGCACCGCCATCCCGCAGCCGCATCAGCTCGGCGATGCGGTTGCGATGGTCGAGCATGCTCTTGCGCATCACTTCGGTGGGGTGCGCCGTCAGCACCGGCACGATCAGCGCCTGGTCGAGGAGCGCGGCAGTGCGCTCCGGCTCGATGCCCTGCGCGGCGAGCTGGCGCAGGGCTGCTGCGACGTCCAGCCCGGCGTCATGCCGCCCCTGGCGATCCTCGGCCAGGTTGGCAAGCA
>JBIITU010000128.1:0-8134 GCA_044340335.1 Steroidobacteraceae bacterium | reverse complement strand
GCGATCCGGGCCCCTGGCGTGCATGCCAGGGGCCTTTTTGCTTATGCGACACAGACTCGGAAACACCCTCGAACTTGCGGACGAAGACCGGCTCGCGCTGGCGCTACCGCGCGGCCTGAGTGTTCGGGCCGACGCTCAAGCCCTTGCAGATTCGGTGCTCGGCGTGCGGGCGCTGCAGGCTTTCGATCTTTCCGCGGCCGCTTTCCCGATCTATCGGGAACTGCGTTTCGCGGTTCGGCGCAGCCTCGAAGAAGTCTTCGATGACCTCGCCTCACATTCAGGAGCTCGTGCGCATCGACTCAGCGCCGGTTCGCTCGTGCTGCAGGGCGAAGGGTTCGTCGCGTCTGCTCTCGCGCGGCGCAAGAGCGACTACACCAGTGGATCGCTCAGCATCTGGGCGTCCAGCCTTGCGCGCGCCCTGGAAGTCAGCGCCAAGTTCAGCCAGATCACGGGTGAACAGCGGATCGAAGAAGCCATGTTCACGATCGACTGGCACTTCCACAGCTCGCATATGGGGCTTTCGAACGTGTCTTTCGAGGAGGTTGCGGATCCGGCGCCGCTCGATGCTGCCTATCCGATGCTTGCCGACGGTGTCACCGCATACATCGAGCGCTTTCTCGGCGCGCCCGAGACGATCCTCATCCTGCAGGGACCGCCGGGAACGGGCAAGACGCGACTAGTGCGCGCGATTCTCGCTGCGCTCACACGTCGCAAGGGCGAGAACGCCAAGGTGCTGTATACGTCCGACAAAAAGGCGCTCGAGAGCGACGAGTTGTATGTCGAGTTCCTCACCGGCGACCACGATGCCTTTGTCGTTGAGGACGCCGATCACCTGCTCGGGTCCCGTGCCAACGGGAACGTCGATCTGCACCGCTTCCTCACGGTAGCGGACGGAGTCGTGCGTGCCATGGGTCGCAAGATCATTTTCACGACGAACTTGCACAACATCGGCGACATCGACGAAGCCTTGATCAGGCCAGGACGCTGCTTCGCTGTCGTGCGAACGCGGGCTCTGGTTCGTGAGGAGGCGTCGCGTCTCCTGCAGGCCATGCAGACGCTATCGCCAGAACACACCGACGCAGTGCTTGGAGCGGCGTTTCCGTCCAGCGCCAGTTCGGCAACCGTCGCTGCTCTCTATCGGGCGGTCGACGCGACGCTGCGGCATACTCCCGCAAGCTGAATCACCGCCGCCCGCAAAGTGAGACCACGTGCCACTGTCGCCCCAAGCCCGCTCTTCGATCTTCGCCGCGATCGCCTGTGTCGCAACCGCCGTGGTCTTCTACTGGATCGGCCGCCTGCAGGGCAGCGAGGCCGTGCTGACCCAGTTCCGAGATGTCACGTTCGCATCGAATCGCGACGAGCTCGATCGACTGTTGCGACTCGATGCGATGCTGGCCGACGGGGAAGTCGAATCCGCGCGTCGCTCCATCGCGGGGGTGTCGTGGTCGATTTACTCAACCCTCGAGGAAGAGGCCACCGGCGCGCGGCTCGCGGCGACGGACGCCATGCAAGCGTCGATCACCGCGGTGCGTCAGCGAATCGCAACCTACTGTGCGCTGCCGGCGGCGCAGTTCCATGCCAACCAGCCTGTGGATCTTTGCCGCAAGTCCGAAACCCCAGTCAAGGAGTGACCATGGCCGTTCGACGTCGATCGCGTGACATCACCAAGGGATATCCCAAGTCGCAATTCGTCGCGAAGCTGCGGCGCCTTGCCGACTCGATCGAGACGGGTGAGGCGTTCTCGATCCAGATCGCGCGCGAGCGCATTCATGTTCCGGCCCGGGCGGTGTTCACGATCGAGCACGAGAAGTCGGCGGAAGCCGAGGAAATCGAGTTCCAGATCACCTGGAAGCCCGAAGCCAAAGGCTGACCGGCGGCGGTTATGTCCAATCCCGGCGGCAGTTGGCTTCAGCTGTCGCGGAGCGGCAGCGTCGCCATCCTGCGACGCCGTCGGTACATGACCGGCAAGGCAACATGACTGCATCGCTTGGAGTGCTGTCTGTGGCCGTCGTCAATCCCGTTTCCAAACTCTCGCCGCGTGCGCGCTGCACGGCGGCGGCGCGCCTGATTCAGCGCATGCTGCCGGACGCAGACGCGCTGGCGTTCTTCGATGGTGACGGGCGGCTGCTCGCGCTGTCTGAAGACTGCACGAGTGACACACTCCTCGACCTGATGGGCGCGGCCCTGGATGAGGGCGGACCGATCACCGCTGCGAGGGCTCGGGATCGTGATGCCCACCGCGCCGGTGGTGCGCGTGCCGGGCGTGTCTATGCGCTGCCATGGGCCGCGCGCGATGTGCGTACGCGCGGCGTGCTCGCCTTGCATTGCGCGCCGGCCGATCGCGCGCAGCTGCCGCTGCTCGAGGATCTCGAAACGACGCTCGGGCCCGTACTGCGCCAGTTCGAGGTGGCCGAGACGCAGAGCGACCCGGTGCCGCTCGGTGCAGCCGACTACGAGCGCATCGCGAATCTGCTGCGCGCGCTGCGTGTGCATCTCAGCGCGGACGTGGCCGCGCTGGAGCTGAGCGTCTCCGATGGACCGATCATCGACGCGGCTCCGAACCTCGAGCCGCGCGGCGTGCGCGCGCTGCTCGATCCGGACCGACCGGCGGCCCGGCTGTCACGCTCGCTGCATCTGCCGCAGCGCCGGCTTGCGCGCCTGACGCTGGTGCGCACGCGCGCCGAGCACGTCTTCACGGACGTCGAGGCGGACGCGTTCGGTTTGTTGGTGAGCGAGCTGGAGAAGCCGGCGCCGGTCGATGCGTCGCTCGCGCAGCGCACGGTGTCGAGCGAGTTGTTCCTCGCGCTGACGCGCACGACCTGGGAAGCGCGCTTCGGCTGCGGCGGGGCGCTGCTCGTCATCACGCTCGAGAACTACGCTGCGCTGAGCGAAGCCTTGGGAGAATCGCAGGCGGTCGCCGCGCTCGAGTGGACGCTGCGGCGGCTCGCGCCGCCGGCGTTGCCCGAAGGCGCCCTGATCGCGATGCTCGATGCGACGCGGCTGGTCGCGCATGTGCCGGGCTGCCATGGTGCCGACGCGTGCGAGCTGGCGCGTCGCGTGCGACGCTCGCTCGCTGGCCTGAAGCTCGGTTATCCGCCGATCGCGCTCGAGTTCAGCATCGGGCTGGCGGACGGCGCGAGCCACCCGTCATTGAACGAAGCGCTGGACCAGGCGCGCTACGACGCGGATACGACCACCGTCGTGTTTGACGCGCCGACCTTCGAGCCGCGCAGCGAGCCCAGCGTGCGGATCGACGCGACGCGAGTGCGCGAGATCCTGGCGCTGGAGCGCCTGCGCCTGCATGCCCAGCCGATCGAATCGGCCGCACCGTCGAACCGGTCGCGATTCGAAATCCTGCTGCGGGTCGAAGCGGCGGGCGGACTGACCGAAGCGCCGGCCGAGCTGCTGCAAGCAGCCCGCGAGGCCGGGCGACTTGCCGAGGTGGATCGTTGGGTGGTGCAGCGCGCGGTGGAGTCGCTGCGGCACTGGCGACGCGGGCTGCGCGACCGACCGTTGCAGGTCTGCATCAATCTGTCCGATGCGTCGATCGAAGATCCGCACTTCGCCGAATTCATCGAGTCGACGATTGTCGAGTCAGACGTGCCGGCGAGCTGGCTGTGCTTCGAGGCTGCGGATCGTCATGTCGCTTCACATGGCGAGGCGCTTTCGCGCCTGTTCCGTGGCCTGCGCGACATCGGCTGCGGCCGCGCGCTCGATGACTTCGACTGCGACTCGCGCGGCTTCGCGCTGCGCGACGATCTGCCGGTTTCGACGCTGGCCCTCGATGCCGCGCTGGTGGGCGAGCGCGTGCCAGATGCGCGCGCGATCCTGCGCCGCGCGCTCGACCGTGGTCTCGTGATCGAGCGTGGCATCGAGGTGCGCGCGAAGCGGATCGAGTCGGTCGACGAAGGCACGCGCATGCGGCGCGCCGGCATCCAGCTGCTGCAGGGCTATGCCGTCGGCCGTCCGCGTCCGCTGCGCGCGCTGCTGTCGGACCTCGCGCACGCCTGATCGCTCAGGCGCCGTGCATCAGCGCGGGTTGCCATCCTTGCCCGGCAGAGCTTGCAGCCGCGGCGGCAGCTCGGGCGCCTTCTCCTTGCGGCCCTCGACGGCGTAGTAGAGCAGCGTCGCGATGCCGATCGCCGTGACAACCCAAGCCACGCTGAGGATCACGTGATCGGAGGGGCCGCTCCAGCTTGCGAGCAAGGCACCGCCGATGCCGATCAGCACCAGCGCGCGCAGCAGGTAGCGCGGCTTGCGCATCGCCTTGGCGAGTTCGAGTTGCGCTTCCGGGTCATTGGCATCGGGCGGCAGCTCGATGCCCTTCTCGATGGCGGCCATCCGTTCGCGATGGCGCTGCTCGAGTGCCTGGCTGCGACGGCGATGCGACGACACGACCTCGAGCATGGCGAGGCCGATGCCCATGACGATGGCGACGATGGGGATCATGACGCCGATGATTTCAGGACCCATGGTGTTCAGCTCCAGAGAAAGATAACGTTGCGAATCATGTGTGCGAGCCCCGGTCCGTACTCCGCCAGCAGGTAGCCGGCGAGGGCACCGGTCAGCAGGGCCGAAGGGGTGTCGTGTGTGGTCATGGCATTGATACGCCGTCACCGGCCGCAGGGTTTCACCGGCCGACGCAGATTTTCGTGTCGGGCTCGATGAAACCCTGAGCGAGGTTGCCGCGTATCAACCCCGTGGACGACCGCCCGATCAGCCTGACTGATGCCGAGATCATCGCCGCCGTCCAGGCCGGGCGGCGTGATGCCGTGATGGCGGCCGTCGTGCCGGCGTTCACCCGACGGGTCTACGGGCTGGCCTGGACGATCCTGCGCGACGGCGACGCCGCCGAAGAGGTGGCGCAGGATGTGTTCATCAAGGTCTGGCGCGCGCTGCCCGGCTATGACGGCCGGGCGGCGTTCCCGACCTGGGTCTATGCGATCACGCGCAACACGGCGATCTCCGCGCTGCGTCGGCGGCGGGACTGGCTGTCGCTCAGTGACGATGCGACGCTGCAGCAGGCGGAAGGGGCGCTGGCGGCGCAGCACGGAAGCCGCGAAGCCGGCGCGGACGGTGCCACGGAGCCGCGTTCGGCGGTGGAGATCGATGCGGTCGACCGTGCGCTCGCCGCGCTGCCCGACAAACAGCGTCAGGTCGTGACGCTGTTCTACCTGCAGGAACGTTCTTATGATGAAGTGGCGCAAATGCTCGCGATGCCGCTCGGCACCGTGAAGACGCTGCTGCACCGCGCGCGCGCGCGACTCGAGCAGTCGCTGGCGCCAGCACGCGAAGGAGTCAGGCCATGAGTGATCTGGATACCCGACTGGCGGCACGCTTCGCGCGGCTCGAGCCGCCGGCGGATTTCGAGGCCCGTTTCGCGGCGCGGCTCGCGGCCGAGCAGCAGCGCGACGCGCAGCATGACCGGGCCGCTGAATTGCAGGCCGCCTTGCAGCAGCATGCCCGCCATCGGGCCCAGCGCCAGCGTGAATTGCGCGCGGCGCTGGGCCGCTGGTTCGCGACCGGTGCCGCGGGCCTGGTTGCGGTGGCGGTCACCGCATCCTGGTGGCAGGGCCTGGGCCGCAACCTCGCCGGTGGTGCTACGGGCATCACCGAGCCGATGCAGCTCTCGCTGACGATCGGTCTGTCGCTGCTGCTGGGACTGGCCGCGGTGCGCCCGCGGCGCCTGTTGCGCGCGCTTACGCGGCGCTGAGCTTCGCGGCGATCTCCGCTGTGCGTTCGCCCTGCGCGCGCGCCAGCGTCAGCTCTTTCGGTGACGGCTGGCGACTGCCATCGGCATTGGCAATGGTCGACGCGCCGTACGGCGTGCCGCCCAGCACTTCGCTGTTGTCCGTGAGCTCAGGGTGTGAATACGGCAGCCCGACGATGACCATGCCGTGATGCAGCAGCGTGGTATGGAACGACGTGATCGTCGTTTCCTGGCCGCCATGTTGGCTCGCCGTGCTGACGAACACGCTGCCCACTTTGCCGATCAACGCGCCCTTGGCCCACAGGCCGCCGGTCTGGTCGAGGAAATTGCGCATCTGCGCTGCCATGTTGCCGAAGCGAGTCGGGGTGCCGAAGATGATCGCGTCGTAGTTCGCGAGTTCATCGACGGTCGCGATCGGCGCGGCCTGCTCCAGCTTGAAGTGCGCGCCGCGCGCGACGGCGTCCGGCACCAGTTCCGGTACACGCTTGAGATCGACCTGCGCGCCCGTGCTGCGCGCGCCTTCGGCGACCGCCTGGGCCATGGTTTCGATGTGGCCGTAGCTCGAGTAATACAGAACGAGAACGCGGGACATGATCACTCCTTGATGAGATCGAAGACGAGAACTTCGGCATTCTGGCCGAGCCGGATTGCGACGGCGTCGACGTCGCGCAGTTGCAGCGCATCGCCGCCCGACAGCGCGACACCGTTGACCTCAACGTTGCCGCGGACCACGTGCACGTAGGCCATGCGTGTCGCGTCGAGCGGCAAGCTTGCCTGCTCGTTGCCATCGAACAGGCCCGCATAGAGTCGGACATCCTGCTGGATCCGCAGTGAATCCAGCGCGCCATCTGGCGATGCGAGCAGGCACAGGCGGTCGCGCTTCTGCGCGGCAGTGAAGTGCTTCTGCTCGTAGCCGGGCGCCGTGCCGCGTTCGGCAGGCTGGATCCAGATCTGCAGGAAATGCACTGGCGCGGTCTGCGAGGCGTTGAACTCGCTGTGCATGACGCCAGTGCCGGCGCTCATGCGCTGCACGTCGCCTGGTCGCATCACGGAGCCATTGCCCATCGAGTCGCGATGCTGCAGCGCGCCGTCGAGCACATAGCTGACGATCTCCATGTCGCGATGACCATGGGTGCCGAAGCCCATGCCCGGCGCGACGCGGTCTTCGTTGATGACGCGCAGCGCGCCGAATTCGACATGCGCGGGATCGAAGTACTCGGCGAACGAGAAGCTGTGCTGCGAGCGCAGCCAGCCGTGGTCGGCCTGACCGCGTTCAGCGCTGCGACGGATGGTGGGCATGGCGTCTCTCCAGTGGGAGCGCAGAGGATAGGACTCGATTAATTGATTAAAAAGCGCGAATATCGGCTCTTAAAGATCGAAAAAATAGATAGGTTAAGGTGCCCAAGAACCTCCCCCGGACAACCGTCGAGCAATGGGCCCTGCTGGCCGCCGTGGTCGAGCGGGGCGGCTACGCGCAAGCCGCGACGGCGCTGCATCGCAGCCAGTCGGCGGTCAGTTACAGCATCGCGCGACTGCAGGAAGCGCTCGGCGTGCCGCTGCTCGAGCTGCGCGGCCGCAAGGCCGAGCTCAACGAGCACGGCACCGTGCTGCTGGCCCGCGCGCAGCGCATCGTCGAGGACCTGCGCGCGCTCGAGCTGCTGGCCCGCGGTCTGCAGCAGGGCTGGGAGTCGGAACTGCGGCTGGTCGTCGATGCGGCCTACCCGCGTGCGCAACTGCTGCGCATCCTCGAGGCGCTGCAACGCAGCTGCGCGCACACGCGCCTGCAACTCGAGGATGCCGTGCTGTCCGGTGCGGAGCAGGCCTTGCTCGAAGGTCGCGCGGATCTTGCGGTGGCGCCGGCAGTACCGGGCGGGATGCTCGGCGAGTGGCTGATGGATGTGAACTTCATCGCCGTCGCGCACCGCGAGCATCGGTTGCTGCGCGCGGGTCGCGTGCTGTCAGCCGACGATCTGGCGCGGCACACGCAGTCGGTGGTGCGCGACTCCGGCACGCTGCGGCCGCGCGATGCGGGCTGGCTGGGTTCGCCGCAGCGCTGGACGGTCAGCAGCCTCGAAGCTTCGTTCGCGGCGGTCGAGGCAGGTCTCGCCTATGCCTGGCTGCCGGCGCATCTCGCGCAGCCGGCGATCGACGCGGGCACGCTGGCCGCGCTGCCGCTCAGTGCCGGCGCGACGCGCCGCCTGCCGCTGTACCTGATCCTGACGCGGCCGCAGGCCGCGGGCCCGGCCGCGCAGCGCGCCGCGGAGCTGTTCCTCGCCGAACGCCCTGCCGACAATCGGGAATAAATACCCAAATTCGGGACTTGCGCTGGTGGTGCAGCCCGCCACACTGCGCGCATGCCCCGGTCGTCAACCCGATCTTCTGCCCAACGGCCCTCGATGGCTGCACCGGATGCCGCCGAACTGC
>JBIITU010000127.1:0-8145 GCA_044340335.1 Steroidobacteraceae bacterium | reverse complement strand
CGGATCGGCCTGCTCGGAATCATCGGTGTGGCAGGACGCACAACCGCCGGCCCAGAACACGTTGGCGCCACGGGTCGGATCGCCGCTGAGGTTCGCGAGCGAGCTGCGATCGACACGCGACGGCTGCGTCAGCAGCCAGCCTGCGACCGCGACGATCGCGAGCAGCGCCAGTGCGACACGCAGGGCGATTTTCATCGGACGAGTGGTATCGGTGCGGTGGAGCGGGCCGGGCGCCGCGCGTGCGACACCCGGCCCGTCACATCACTTCGCCGGAGCGCGGTACTTCTCGTGGCAGTCCTGGCAGGCGCCGCCGAGGCCGCCGATCGCCGGCCGCAACGCATCGAGGCCGTTGCCCGCAACAGCCTGCAGCGCGGTGGCACGCTTGCCCAGCGTTTCCCACTTCGCGGTGAAGTCGGCGACGTTCTCGAAAATGTTCGGCTGGGCGCGCGTGGTCTTCAGCGTGCCGTTGTGCGAGCCCGCCGGCCAGAACGACGACTGGTTGAGCTTGCTGACGGTGACGATGTTCGCGGCCGCGGCGTTGGCGGCCTCGGCGCTGTACGGCACGTTGCCGCGGGCCATGCCGCCCAGAATGCCTATGCTCTGCGCCATCACTTCGAACTGACCCTTGCGGGCCTTGACGGCGGCGTCAACGGCATCCTGTGCGGCGGCGACACCTGCGGTCAGCGTCAGCGTCGCCACTGCCAGCGCAATCACTCGATAGAATTTCATCATCGGCCTCCATGTCGGGGTACGGACTCCCAGCCGATGATAGGTCCAATTTGCCCCGCGAGGGAAACCGTTCGATTCAGATGGCCGCGACGGCGTCGTCCCAGGCGTCGTCCGACAGCCCTGTTGCGGCGGGGCGGGCACGCGCTGCGTCGCTGCGCTGCCGGATCACATCGAGTGCCGCGACGCGCCACGCCTCGGCGAAGGTCGGGAAGTTGAATACCTGGTCGACGAGCATGTCGACGGGCGCATTGGTCGCGATCACCAGTTGTGCCACATGCACGAGCTCGGCTGCCTGTTCGCCGACGACCTGCGCGCCCAGCAGCCGTTGCCCCAGCGGATCACTGACGATGCGCAGCAGGCCGCCTGCGGCGCCGGCGATCTGGCCGCGCGCGATCTCTTCGAAGCGCGCCCGGCCGATGATGACTCGCCCATGCCGGGCGAGGGCGTCGCGTTCCGACAGGCCGACGGAAGCGATCTCCGGCAGCGTGTAGACACCGCTCGGGACACTCGGATCATGCTCGCCGGCGAGCAGGCCGAGCGCATGGCAGGCGGCGAGGCGCCCCTGCTCCATCGCCGCCGACGCGAGTGATGGCGGGCCAATGACGTCGCCGGCGGCGAAGATGCGCGGCGCCGTCGTGCGGAACTCGGCATCGACGGCCACATGGCCGCGCGCCGTCAGCGCGACGCCCGCTGCCTCGAGACCCAGTCCTTCGACGTTCGCGATGCGCCCAAGGGCAACCAGCGCCTTCTCGGCGCGCCGCTGCTGGCCGTCGTCGAGGTCGACGACGACGTTCGAGATGCCATCCCAGCGCACCGCGCGGGCGTCGCGGCCGCCCAGCCAGTGGGCCCCGCCGCGCGCGAACTCGGCGAGATAGACGTCGAGGATCTCGCCGTCGAGAAAGCCCAGCGGCCGCGCCGCGCGATCGATCTGCGTCACTTCGCAGCCGAGCGCGCTGAACGTGCACGCGTACTCGCTCGCGATCACGCCGCTGCCGAGCACGATCAGGCTGCGCGGCAGCCAGGCGAGTCCGAGGATGGAGTCGCTGTCGAGCACGTGTTCGTGATCGACGTCGATGCCGGCGGGTGCCCGCGGCCGCGACCCGCTCGCGATCACGAAGGCGTGCGCCGTCAGCGTGTAATGGCTGCCGTCGATGCGTTGCACGCGCAGCGTCGCGCCGTCGACGAAGCGGGCCTGGCCGCGCACACAGCGGATGCCGTTGCGCGCCAGCTGCTGACCCATGAAGCGATCGTGCGAGGCGATGATCGTCTCGACACCCGCCAGCAGGTCGTACAGGGCGATCGGACGGGTGGGGTCCAGTCGGCCGCGCAGCCGAATGGCCTGCTCGCGCAATGATTTGCTCGGGATGGTGCCGGTGTGCACGCAGGCACCGCCGACGCGCCGATCCTGTTCGACGATGACGACGCTGCGCCCCGCCTTGGCCGCCTGTATCGCGGCCTTCTGACCCGCCGGCCCGGCGCCGATCACGCACAGGTCGACGTGTCGCGCTGCGCTCATGACAGCGCGGACAGCGCCGACTGCACCACTTCGCTTCGGGTCTCGAGCGCGCCGAACTGTTCAGGGTAGATGTTGAGTGCGTCGAGCGCCTGCGCGAGTTGCTCGTTGTCGCTGGCATCGAGCGTCTGCTCGAGCATCCGCGCAGCCATCAGTTCTGCGAGCCTGACCTGGCGCAGCTGCAGGCTCCAGTCGCCCGTCGGTGCGGCTTCGCCGCGCTGCGCGATGGCGGCGACGACCGGCTCGGGCAGGGTCCAGGCGGAGGCCAGCGCAAGACCGGCGCGCGACTCGAACTCTGCGATCAGCCGGGATCGTTCCGGGTTGGTCAGGCGGCTCGTTTCGCCGTTGCCGATCTGCACCAGCAGGCGCACGACGACTGGACGACCGATCCGCTGCAGCAGGCCGCACAGGTGGGCGAGCTCGACGCTGGTGCGCCCGAAGCGCGCGATCTCGCGCGCCCAGCAGGCCGTTGCGACGGACTCCTGCCAGAACGAACTCAGCAGCTTCTCCTGACCACGAACGGCGAACATCTGGCTGCGGACCCACACCGACACGGCGATCGACAGGATCTCGCCCATGCCCAGCCAGGAGATGGCCTGCTGCAGCGACAGGATCGGCACTTGCGGCGCAAAGGCCGCCGAGTTGGCCACCCGCAGCACGTTGGCGGCGATTGTCGGGTCGCGCTGCACATGTTGCGCGAGCAGCGCGGTATTGGCATCGGGGTCGGCGGCCATCGCGGCAACGGCGCCGGCCGCCGGCGACAGCGGCGGCAACTCCAGCGGCCCGCCCAGCAGCGCCTGCAGGTGGTTGCGCCATAGCGACAGCGCAGCGGCAGGACTCGAATCGGCGCGTGTGGAATGGCTGCTCGGCATGACTGGTTTCCGGGAACTGGTGTCTGGATCGGCTCCGGGACGGGCAACTTGAGCGCTCTGCCCGCCCCGCGGGCCGCCTTGGCATTTCTTCACAGGCGGGCGGCAAACTATTGCCCCAGCCACGGTCTACACTCAGTTGCATGACTATTGTCGAAACACTGAAACGGCCGCGCACCTGGTTCATCCTGGCCACGCTGGCCGGGCTCGGGCTGCTGCTGTGGCGCTGCTCGGCCGGGTCGACCGAGGCGCCCCGCTACGAGACAGCGCTGATCGATCGCGGCGAGGTCGTCGCCCGCGTCAGCACGTCCGGCAGCCTGTCGGCGGTCGTGACGGTCGAGGTCGGCAGCCAGGTATCCGGGCGCATCCAGTCGCTGCACGCGGACTTCAACTCGGTCGTGAAGCGCGGCGAGCGCATCGCGAAGATCGATCCAGCGTTGTTCGAGGCGGCGGTTGCGCAGGCGGCGGCGAACGTCGCGGCGGCGCGCGGCAATCTCGAACGACTGCGCGTGCAGGCGGAAGAAGCCGCGCGTCAGGCGCGTCGCGCGACGCAGGTGTTCGAACAGCAACTGATTTCAGAAACCGACCGCGACAATGCCGTGTCGAACTCGCGCGCCGCTGCGGCGTCTGTCATGCAGGCGCAGGGGCAGCTCGACCAGGCGCTCGCGTCGTTGCGCCAGGCGCAGACCAACCTGCGCTACACCGACATCCTCGCACCGACCGACGGCATCGTGATCTCGCGCGCCGTCAATGTCGGGCAGACCGTGGCGGCGTCGCTGCAGGCGCCCGTGATCTTCACGATCGCGCAGGACCTGCGCGAAATGGAAGTGCACACCAATGTCGCCGAATCCGACATCGGGCGCCTGAGTGCGGGCATGGAGGCCGGGTTCACGGTCGATGCGTATCCGGGCGAGCGGTTCCGCGGCAAGATCCGCGAGATCCGCAACGCCCCGCAGATCGTGCAGAACGTCGTCACGTACGACGCGGTCATCGATGTCGCCAACCCCGATCTCAAGCTCAAGCCCGGCATGACGGCGACGGTCACGGTCATCGCCGAGGAACGCGCCGACGTGCTGCGGGTGCCCAACACGGCGCTGCGGTTCCGGCCCGACGCAGCGGTCGCGGGCAACGACGCGGCGAGCGCGCGCCCGGCGGAGCGACGGCCCGATGCCGATCCCACGCTGCGCACGGTGTGGGTGCTCGAGCGTGACACGCCGCAACCGCGCGAGATCCGCATCGGATTGTCGGACGGCCGTTACACCGAGGTCAGCAGCGGCGCGCTCGCCGTCGGGGAACCCGTGATCGTCGGCGCAGTCGGCGGCGCAGCGACACCGCCGCGCGGCATGCGTGGCGGCATGCGCATCCTCTAGTCGACCATGTCCGTCATCGAGCTTCGGGGTCTCACGCGCATCTACCATTCGGGCGACACCGAATTCGCGGCGCTGAGCAACGTCGACCTCGACATCGAGGCGGGCGAACTAATCGCGGTCACCGGGTCATCCGGTTCCGGCAAGTCGACCCTGATGAACGTGATCGGCTGCCTCGATCGACCGACGCGCGGCGTCTATCGGCTGGCCGGGCGCGACGTCGCGCAACTGTCGCGGGTCGAACTGGCCAGTGTGCGCAACGAGTACATCGGCTTCGTGTTCCAGAGCTTCAACCTGCTGGCGCGCACCTCGGCTGTCGAGAACGTCGAACTGCCGATGATCTACGCCCGCACCCCGCCGAAGGAGCGCCGCCAGCGCGCGCTCGAGGCGCTCGATCGCGTCGGTCTTGCGAACCGAGCTGGCCACCATCCGTCACAACTGTCGGGCGGCCAGCAGCAACGCGTCGCCATCGCGCGCGCTATCGTCACGCGGCCGCGGCTCGTGCTCGCCGATGAACCGACCGGCAACCTGGATACGCGCACCAGCCATGACATCATGCTGCTGCTGTCGGAGCTGCGCGCCGGCGGCATGACGGTGCTGTACGTCACGCATGAAGCCGACATCGCCGCGTTCGCTGCGCGCAAGCTGGTGCTAAGGGACGGTGCCATCGTTTCGGACGAGCAGCAGACCCCAGTCGACCCGCATCCGGAGTACGCGGCATGATCGCCTTCAGCGAAACCTTGCGCATGGCGCAACGCGCGCTGCGCCGGAACAAAATGCGCTCGTTCCTGACGGCGCTCGGCATCATCATCGGCGTCGCTGCCGTGATCTGCATGGTGTCGATCGGCGAGGGTGCGAAATCGCGGATCCGCACGCAGATCGAAGGCGCCGGCACCAACGTCATCCTGGTTTTCTCGGGCTCGAGCAGTTCCGGCGGCATGCGCGGCGGCATGGGCTCGCAGCCGACCATCACCTTCGACGACCTGCGCGCCATCCAGACCGAGGTCCCCGGCGTGCGCGCTGCGGCGCCGCTGTCGCGCACCCAGACGCCGGTGATCTCGGAGTCCTCGACCTGGACCACGACGGTCTACGGCACGACACCCGAGTACTTCGTGATCCGCAACTGGAATACCGTGCGCGGCGCCAGCCTGACGGCCAGCGACCAGGCCGGTGCCGCCAAGAACGCCGTGATCGGCAGGACGGTCGCGGACAAACTGTTCGGCGCGGGCACCGATCCACTCGACCAGGTGATCCGCATCCGCAACGCGCCCTACATCGTCGTCGGCGTGCTCGAGAGCAAGGGCCAGGGCGGCATGGGCGAGGACCAGGACGACGTGATCTTCGTGCCGCTGTCGGCGTTCTCCGCGCGCATCCAGGGCGGGCTCAGCAACTTCGTGCGCGGCCCGATCTACGTCAGCGCCATCAGCACCGAGGCGATCGACGGCGTGCGGCGCGACATCGGCCTGCTGCTGCGCGAGCGGCACCGGCTCGGCACCGATGAAGAAGACGATTTCTCGACCATGAGCATGACCGAGATGACCGGCATGCTGACTTCGGCGATGCAGACACTGACGACGCTGCTGGCGTCGATCGCCTTCGTCTCGCTGCTGGTCGGCGGCATCGGTGTGATGAACATCATGCTGGTGTCGGTGACCGAAAGGACGCGCGAGATCGGCATCCGCATGGCCGTGGGCGCGCAGCCGGCCGACATCATGGCGCAGTTCCTGATCGAGGCACTGACACTCGCGGCGATCGGTGGCGCAGTCGGCGTTCTGCTGGGGATCGGCATCGGCGAGTTGCTCGCGGCGCGCTTCGGCTGGGTCTCCGAGACGCGCGCCGACATCATCCTGCTGGCGCTCGGCGTCAGCGCGACGGTCGGCGTGGTGTTCGGGCTGTATCCGGCCCGCAAGGCTTCGCGGCTCGATCCGATCGAAGCGCTGCGCTACGAGTAGGCGAGTTCGCGGCGGCGCTGCTCGAACGGCACGCACCAGATGTCGATCGGCGTCTCGCGGCCGCGCAGTTCCATGGCGGGCAGCTCCAGCGCGCCGACCTGCATGCCGAGCGCGTCGAGGCCCAGCTTGACGGTGGCGGAGAACAGCATCTCGCCCGAGCGCGCCCGCTGGCACAGCCGCGACGCGACGTTCACGGTGTCGCCGATGATGGTGTAGTTCATGTATTCGGCCGAGCCGACGTTGCCCGCGACGACCTCGCCTTCGTTGATGCCGATGCCGAGCCCGGTTTCGATCTGGTAGCGCGCGCGCCAATCCACGGCCAGCACCTGGAAACGCTCGAGCATCTCGCGGCCGGCGCGCACGGAGCGTTCGAGCGCATCGGCTTGTGCGACGGGAACGCCGAAGCCGATCATCAGGCAATCGCCGGCCATGCTGAACACCGTGCCGTCATGCCGGAACGTGATCTCGGTCAGCAGCGAGAAATACTCGTTCAGGAGCGAGACAACTTCATGCGGCGGCAGTTTCTCGGCGAGGCGCGTGAAGCCGCGCATGTCGGCGAACATCACGACGGCGCGCGTGCGGTGATCCGAGCGCGTCAGCATGCTGACGCGCAGGTCGGCATCCGCGAGGATCTGGTCGGCGACCCGCGGCGACACATAGCGCCGGAACATCTCGCGCACCTGGGCGAGCTGCAGGCTGTCGCTGCTGGCGCGGTCGGCATCCGTACGCGTGCGCACGCGCAGCAGCGCCGATTGGGCGAGCTCGAGCAACAGCCGGTAGGGGCTGGGAGCAGGGGCCGACACTGTCTGATGATCCCGTCTTATAGTTCTGCCTCCTAGACTAACCGCAGACACCTTCCATGGTCGACCCCCGCAATCCGCAGGCCACGCAGATGGCCGATGAATCCATGATCCGCACGCTGGCCGCGCAGGCTGAAGCGACCTGGCCGCAGGAACGGCCGCTGCTCGAGCGCCATGGCCTGCCGCCGGCCGCGCGCGTGCTCGACGTCGGTTGTGGCACGGGCGAATGGAGTCGGCGGGTGGCCGCGCTGCTCCCTGCGGCGCAGGTCACGGGCGTCGACGTGCTGCCCGGCTCCGTGGCCTGGGCCGAGCGACAGCACGCCGCGCTCGCGCCGCGATTGTCGTTCGCGGTCGGCGATGCGTACGCGCTCGACGCGCCCGATGCCTCGTTCGATCTCGTCGCCTGTCGGCACGTGCTGCAGGCCATCCCGGAGCCGCAGCGCGTGATCGCGGAACTCGTGCGCGTGACCCGGCCCGGCGGCATCGTGCACCTGCTCAGCGAGGACTACGGCATGCTGCACATGATGTGCGGGCCGCGCGATCCCGACCTGCTGTGGCGCGACGGCCCGATCGCCTACACGGCGCGCACCGGCACCGATGCGCGGCTCGGACGCCGCAGCTGGTCGCTGCTGCGTGCCGCCGGTCTCGTTGATGTCACGGTCGACTACCTGATCATCGACACGCTGCGAGTGCCGCGGCGCGTCTTCGCCGACATCCTGATCGCGTGGCGCGATGGCTACGCCGAGCCGATGGCAGAGGGGTCGGGCGTGTCGGCGGCGGAGTTCCGCGCACGCTTCGACGAGGCTATTGCAGGTGTGCTGGACCCGGCGCAGTACGCGGTCTGGATGATCCCGATCGTAGCCGGGCGCAAGCCTGCGGACCCGCGCTGATACGCCCTAGACGAGTGTCTGAAAC
>JBIITU010000126.1:0-8158 GCA_044340335.1 Steroidobacteraceae bacterium | reverse complement strand
GCGTGCCGCGCGCGCACGGCGTCGAGCGGCGGCGCTGCGTGGCCCGGCGCGCGGCGCGGCGGCAGCGGCTCGCCGATCTCGATCGAAAGTCGCGCGAAGTCGCGGATCGGCGCGCCGGCGGGCTCGAACGGAAAGCGTATGCCGACGGGAACGATGGGCACGCCGCTCTGCAGCGACAGCCGCGCTGCGCCATGCCGCCCGCGCAGCAGCCGCTGCGGATCGCGATTCGCCGTGCCTTCCGGAAACACGCCGACCGAGCGGCCGGCGGCCAGCAGTTCGACGGCGCGCTCGAAGGGCGGCTGCGGCGGCGCATGGCGTCGCCGCAGGCGGTTGAGGATTCGCGGCCGCGCGTTCTTGCGCGTGCTGGTCAGTACTTCGCCGCGGCGCATCAGGTTGCCGACGCCGGGCACCAGCATGAAGTTCCAGTCGGCGATGAAGTGGATGAAGCGCCCGCCGCGCAGCAGGAACAGCAGCGTCGGCAGGATCATCGCCTCGAGGCGATTGCTGTGGTTCGCTACCAGGATGAACGGGTCGTGCGCGAGATCGATGCGCGCGGCGCCACGCAGTTCGACGACCAGCGGCCGCAGCGACGCGGCGATGCCGCGCAGAAGCCAGCGCGTGACACGATCGCCGGCGAGATGCGGCAGCGGCGTGCGCAGGATGCCGCGCACCGACGGCAGGGTATCGAAGCTTGGCGAGCCCATGGAGCGCAGGCTCGCATCGCAGCGTTACAATTTCGTGGCCTCGAGCCGCGCGGAGTAAAGCCGCGCCGCCCCGAGCAGCAGCGGCAGGGCCAGCAGCGCCGAGATGCCGCAAACCCAGCCCAGCGAGACGCCGACGCGCAGTGGATCCTGCAGCACGCGATCGGTGACGATCGCGATCACCGATGGCGCGATGCCCATGCCGACGGATGTCAGCACGAACGCATAGGCCGAGGTCACGAGGCCGCGCATCCGGTTCGGCGTCGAGGCCTGCAGGGCCGAGGCGGCCATCGGCAACGCGAAGTTCAGGCACAGGCTGCCGACGGTCGAAGCGATCAACGCGCTCCAGTAAGTGGGCGCGAACGGCAGGTAGAGGCAGGCGGGCGCGGCGCACAGGCCGGCGATCAGCGTCGTGCGCAGTTCCGACTGCTGTGGCCAGCGCCGCGCGAGGCGGCGCGCGATCCATGGCCCCATCAGGATGCCGAGCGATCCGGCGAGCAGCGTCGCGGTGCCGTACTCGAGGCCGACGTCGCGCGGGTTGCCGCCATGGGCACGCATCAGGAAGGCCGGCGTCCAGGCCGGCAGTGCGTAAAGCATGACGACCAGCAGCGCCATGCCGCCGAAGAAGCGGCCATAGAAGGCGCGCTCCTGCCACAGGAAATCGATGACCTCGCGGGTCGTGAAGGCGCGGTCGGAGTTTGCGCTGCCTGCGGCAGGCGCGCCGGTACCATGGCGCGGCGGCTCGCGCACCAGCAACAACAGCACCGCGAGCACGAGGCCGGGCGCGCCGACGAACACGAAGGTGAGCTGCCACGGTTCGAGCCCGGCGAGCAATCCGGTGAACTGCATGCCGGAAACGCCCTGCACGATCAGGCCGCCGAAGATCAGTGCGAGGCCGCCGCCGACGAATGGCCCGAGCAGGAAGATGCTCATCGCGCGCGGCAGGCGTTCGCGCGAGAAGTAGTCGGCCAGCAACGACCAGCCCGCCGGCAGCAAACACGCTTCGGCGGCACCGACGCCGGCGCGCGCGATGAACAGAGTCCAGAAATCCTGCGCGAAACCGCAGGCGACCGTGAACAGGCACCACAGCGTGACGCCGATGATCAGCAGGTTGCGACGACTGCCGCGATCGGCATAGCGGCCGAACACCGGCCCCATCGCGACGTAGGCTGCGACGAAGGCCAGACCCTGCAGCAGGCTGATCGACGTGTCGGACAGCAGCAGGTCGCGCTTGATCGGATCGACCAGCAGGTTCAGCACCTGCCGATCGATGAACGCGACCGCATAGGCGAGCGCCAGCAGGCCCGCCACCGACCATGCGTAGGGGGTATCGCGCCGGAACCCGGCGGGCGCTGCGGAACTGGCTGGCTGCTGCTGCATGAAAACCGCCATTTCGGAAGGCTTCTGCGGGCGGGTGACCAGCCTAGCAATCGGCCTGTTTGCCGTGGTAATTTTTTATCAAACGACCGTTCGATTACTGAGGGGAAATCTGATGTCGCGTTACAGTCGTCCGGGCATTGCCTGGGCCGTTGCCATGGCACTCGGTTCGGGTGCAGCTTCACTCACCGCCCAGGAACTCGAAGAGGTGGTGATCACCTCGCAGAAGGGCGCCAGCGGCTTGTCCAACCAGGATGTGCCCGCCGCCATCACGGCCTTCGATGCCAGCGCGATCGAGCGCAACTTCGCGGTCGACCTGCGCGATCTCGGGCGGCTCACGCCCAACGTGCAGCTGAACCAGGTCTCCACGTTCAACGGCTACGCGAACTTCTATATCCGCGGCATCGGCATCAACGGCAGCACGCGCACCGTCGACCCGGCCGTCGGCCTGTTCGTCGACGGCATCTATGTCGGCTTCGGCCCGAGCTCGCTGGTCGACACCTTCGACATCGGTTCGGTCGAAGTGCTGCGCGGCCCGCAGGGCACGCTGTTTGGCCGCAACGTCACGGGCGGCGCGGTCGTCGTCACGACGGCGGGACCCGAACGCGAGTTCAGCCAGAAGTTCAAGGCCACGGCGGGCAACTACCGGCGTGCCGATGTCGCCTACAGCGTCACCGGCCCGCTCAGCGACATCATGTCGGCGCGCCTGTCGGCGATCTACTCGCACTCCGACGGTTACTTCGAGAACCTGCGCAACGGCCAGGACAAGGCCAACAAGAACCTGACGCTGATCCGCCCGAGCCTGCGCTTCGATTTCAGCGATACCTTCGACCTCACGATCAAGGGCGAGTACCAGACCAACAAGGGCGGTCCGGCCACCTCGCAGAACATCGTCAACCCGGTGGCGCCGAAGCTCGCGCAGACGCTGTTCGGCTACATCCCGCCCGCCGACAAGTACGACATCAACCACGACCTGCAGGGCTACTCGATCACCGAGGTCAAGCAGCTCGCGGTCGAAGCGAACTGGACGCTGTCGCATGGCAAGGTCACGGCGATCGCCGGCTGGCGCGACGTGCGCTTCGATTCGAGCACCGATTTCGACGGCTCGCCGATCACGCTGTTCCACTTCCCCGACAACAAGGAGTCGCAGGACCAGACCTCGCTCGAAGTTCGCTACGCCTCGTCGTTCAGCGACACGATCAGCTTCACGACCGGGCTGTACTACTTCCAGCAGGAGTTCCTGATCGGTGAACGACGCGCCACGTTCGGTGGCGCTCTCGGGACCGTGAACACCGCCGGTCGCACCGAGCAGGAGCAGAGCAACTGGGCCGTGTTCGCCCAGGGCAACTGGAAGTTCACCGATCGCCTCTCGGCGACGGTCGGCGGGCGCTACACGCAGGAAGACAAGGAAATCCTGTTCTCGCCGCCGGGTCGCTGCGCGCTGAACTTCACGAACTGCACGCTGACGCTGCCGGGGCAGCGCGACTGGAGCAACTTCTCGCCGAAGTTCGGCCTGGAGTTCCAGGCCACCGAAGACCTGCTGACCTATGCGAGCTGGACGCGCGGCTTCCGCTCGGGCGTGTTCAACGCGCGCGCGCAGCGGGTGGAATTCCTCGGCCCCTCGGACGAGGAAGTCGTCGACTCGATCGAACTCGGGCTCAAGAGCCAGTTCGCCAACGGGCGCATGCGCTTCAACGCAGCGCTGTTCTCGATGAAGTACGACGACATCCAGAAGATCATCAACGATTCGTTCGATCCGGACGGTCCCGGCCCGCAGCCGCCCACCTCCGGCCAGGTGGTCCGCAATGCCGCCGCCGCGACGATCCAGGGCGTGGAACTCGAGTTCAACGTTGCCGCGACCGATCGGCTGACCATCGACACCTCGTTCGGCTACACCGATGCGAGCTACGACGAGTTCAACGGCCAGGACGTCACCGGCGATGGCGTGCCGGATCCCGCGCTCGCGCGGGCGCTGAAGTTCGAGAAGGTGCCGGAGTTCACCGGTTACTTCGGCGTGAACTACGAGCTGCCGCTCGCGGGTGAGGACGCGCTGACCTTCCGCGGCTCCTGGAGCTACACCGACAAGTTCTACACCGACACGCTGAATCGCGAGTGGCTGGCGCAGGATGGCTTCGGCCTGCTCGATGCCAGCGTCACGTTCGCGCGTGGCGACCGCTGGAGCCTGTCGCTGTGGGGCAAGAACCTCAGCGACGAGGAGTACATCGACTTCGCGGCGGACGTCGGCACGCTCGGCTCGTGGGTGTTCGGCGGCGAGCCGCGTCGCTACGGCATCGAGTATCGCGTGACGTTCTGACGCTCGGCCTGCGGCGTCGGGCCATTGCCGGCGCCGCAGGCTCGCGGCAGACTGCGGCATCCAAGGGGGAACCTGATGCTCGCACGTCTGCTGCTGCCGGTCGTCATGAACAACGACCTGATCATCAACTACGAGCTGGTCGCCGAGTACGAGTTCTACTTCTCGGCAATCAGAGAGGGCACCGCAGGGCCCTCCGGATCGAACGGCTGATCCCCTCAGCTGGCGCTGTCCAAGCCCCCGTCCACCCTGCCGGCGTCGATGTTGTGATTCGGCCCCGGGTTCCTGCCACGGAGAAATCGCCCATGCGCCTGTCCCTCAGATTCGTGCTGCTTGCCGTCCTGCTGTGCGGGGCTTCTGTCGTGCTCGCGCATGGCGATCCGGTGCCGCAGCACGGCGGCATCGTCAAGGTCTCGAAGGACATCACCTTCGAACTGGTCGTCAGGCCGCAGGGCGCCGCGGTCTACCTGAACGATCACGGCAGCCCGGTCCCGACGGACAGGCTCGCGGGCAAGCTGACTGCCGTGAAAGGCATGTCGAAGTCCGAGGCGGCACTGAAGCCGGCGGGCGGCAATCGGCTCGACGCCGACGGCATCGTGATCGGCAGCGGCGCGAAGGTGCTGGCCAGCGTCACGTCGGCCGATGGTGCGCGCAAGTTCAACGTCTGGTTCACCGTGCCCTGAACGGCGCTGGCCCCGGTCAGGCCTGACGCGTCGCGAATCTCGCGAACGACTAGCGCCGCAGGTCGATCACACTGGCGCCCGGGCACGCGCGCGCCGACTGTCACAAAAGAGTCATCCAGAAGTCATCAATTTCACATTTCTGACATCTATCTTGCGCCGCATTGAAAACGAACTGTCTCCGCAGACGGAGCAAGGGAGTGGCGATGCGCGCGATCCGTTCAGGAAATTACAACCGTAGTGCGATCGCGATCGCGGTGGGCATGGCCATCAGCGGGGTGGCGTATTCCCAGGATGCGCCTGCAGGCGACGGCCTCGAGGAAGTGGTCGTCACGGGCACCCGCGCGACACTTGCTAATGCGCTCGCCAGGCAGCGAGCCGCGAACACGGTGGCCTCGGTCGTCGACTCCGACGCGGCAGGCGATTTCGCGGACATCAATGTTTCCGAATCGCTGCGCCGCCTGCCGGGCATCATGGTCGAGAACGACCAGGGCGAGGGCCGCTACGTGTCGGTGCGCGGCATGAATGCCGACCTGAACGCCATGACCATCAACGGCGTCAGCACGGCATCACCGGAGAACCGGCGCGGCATCATGCTCGACGGTGTCCCGACCGACATGCTCGAGTCGATGACGGTCTACAAGACCCTGACGCCCAATCTCGATGCCGACACGATCGGCGGTGCGATCGACCTCGAGACCGTCACCGCGTTCAAGTACGACGGCATGCACGTCCGCCTGAAAGCCGAGACGTCCTACAACGACCTGAGCGAGGACGCAGGCAATCCGAAGCTCGCGCTGATGGCGAGCAATCGCTGGCAACTGGGCGACGGAGAGTTCGGTGCCGCGCTGACCGTCAGCCAGCAGCAGCGCCGCATCGTCTCGCTGAACAACGAGACGGGCGGCTGGGGTTCCGGCGTGGCGCTGGACACCGACTACGAGATGCGCTTCTACGACATCGAGCGCGAGCGCCAGGGCGTCGTGCTGAACCTGGACTACCGCGGCGACAGCGGCCGCAAGTACTACGGCCGCTTCCTCTGGAACGAGTACACGGACACGGAAGATCGCACGAAGTGGGAGACGCGTCGCTCGCTCGAGGCGCCTGCCACGGTCAACGGCAACGTCTTCACGTATCCGTTCCAGCGCATCGATTCCGAATCGCGGCCGCGCGTCGAAATCCGCAACATCGCCTCGGCGCAGATCGGCGGCGAGTTCCAGCTCGGTGAGCGCAGCACGTTGCGGGCCGAGGTGTTCGGCTCGCAGGCCGAGCAGGACGACACCGACAAGTGGAACGTGATCTTCCGCAGCCGCCAGCTCGCCGTGCCGCAGATCTACGACAACACCAATCCGCGCCAGCCGGTTCTGCCATTCGATCCGGCGCTGTACGTGGCCAGCAACTTCTCGCTGAACGCCTTCGAGACGGAAATCGCAGTCACTGACGACGAAGACATCGGCTTCCGGCTCGACATGACGTTCAAGATGAACGAGGCGACCGAGCTGCAGTACGGTGTGAAGCTGCGTCAGCGCGAGAAGAACAACGACTTCAACTTCTGCGGCTATGAGCCGGTCACCGGATCCACGCTGGCGAACTACGACAACCGGACGCTCGCGCCGTATTTCGGCAGCGTCCCCGGTCCGTTGCCGACCTATGCCGGCACGCGCGCGCTGATTCCGACGCTGGGCACAGGTGTCGTCGCGCTGTCCGACGGCACGACCTGTCCGTCGCCCGGTGCCAACTGGGATCTCAGCGGCGATGAAGATGCCGAGTCGATCGCCGCCGACTGGTACACGGAAGAGGATGTCACCTCGGGCTACGTGATGGCGACGACGACGACGGAACGCGCAACCTGGGTCTACGGCCTGCGTTACGAGGACACCCGCGCGCGTTACTCGGGCAAGCAGTTCGATGGCGACGCGTTCGCCGGGCGAGTCTCGTTCGACAACGACTATGGCTTCCTCGCGCCGTCGCTGAACATCAAGTACAACCTCGCTGACGACAAGATCCTGCGCTTCGGGTTGTTCCGCTCGCTGATCCGTCCGGGCTTCGGCGAGGCGGCAGCCGGCGCCGAGATCAACCTGGACGACAACGAGATCAGCGGCGGCAACCCCGGCCTCGCCCCGACCAAGGCCTGGAACCTGGACCTCGGTTTCGAGTGGTACATCGGCAACGAGACCTACTTCGGCGCTGGACTGTTCTACAAGGACCTGCAGGATCCTATCGTCGCCGTCGAAGCGAACGACGTGCAGCTGCGGGGCCGCCTGTGGGACCTGGCCGAGACATTCATCAACACCGAGGACAGCTCGATCTGGGGCGCCGAGCTCGCGTTCCAGACGGTGTTCAGGAACGGCTTCCTGGTGACCTTCAACTACACCTACGCGGATGGTGAGACGGACCTGCCGGCCGATTCCGCCTTCGGTGTGCGCACGATCCCGTTCTTCAAGCAGGCCCAGAGCACCATCAATGCGTCGATCGGTTACGACAAGGGTCCATGGGACCTGCGTCTGTCCGCGAACTATCGCGACGACTACCTGGATGCGATCGGTTCGGGGCCGCTGTCGGATCGCTACACCAGCGACTTCATGCAGGTCGACCTGAAGGGCAAGTACGAACTGAACGACAACCTGACGCTGTCGGCCGCGGTGATCAACCTGAACGATCGTCCCGAGTACTACTACTTCGGCAACCGCAGCCGACTGTCGCAGTACGATGAGTTCGGCACGACCTACGAAGTTGGCTTCACGTACACGTTCTGATGCGCGCCGGTCTCGTGATCGCCTGTGGCTTCGTCGCCTGCATGCTCGGCGCGTCGCCGGCTGTCGCTGCTGACAGCCTGCGACAGCCGAAGCAGGCGCCGGCCGAGATCGACGCCCTGATCGAAATACCGGCGGGGACCAGCGCGAAGTACGAACTGGATCCGGCGTCGGGGCGCATGCGCCTCGACCGGTTCCAGTCGATGCCCGTCGTGTACCCCGTCAACTACGGCTTCGTGCCAGCGTCACTGGCCGGCGACGACGATCCGCTGGACGTGGTCGTGTACACCCGCGAACCGGTCTATCCCGGCGTGCTGATCCGGGTGCGCCCCATCGGCG
>JBIITU010000125.1:0-8212 GCA_044340335.1 Steroidobacteraceae bacterium | reverse complement strand
GATGCGAGCATGCCGTCGTGGGTGCAGGAAGGCGGGCATGCGGCCTGGATCGCGCGGCTGCGCGATCCGGCGGTGCGTCGCCGCGTGATCGAGGAGATCCGCGCGCCCGCGAGCGACTGGGAGAATCTCTACCAGCTGGCCGGCGGCGCGACCGGCGTGCGCCTGCTCGGTTTCCGCAACCCGGCGCTGCGGGGCCTCGCCGGGCAGACGCTCGCGGCCGTCGCGGCGCAGCGCGGTGGTGACGCCGAGACGACGCTGGTCGAACTGGTCGTCGAGGACGACAGCCGCGTGACGGCCGCCTACTCGCTGATGTCCGAGCAGAACCTGCGCCGGCAGATCGCGCTGCCCTGGATGGGCCTGTGTTCGGACGAGGAATCGCTCGCGCCGCGCGCGCCGTTCCTGGCGCATCGGCCGCATCCGCGCGCCTATGGCAGCTTCGCGCGCTTCGTCGGCCGGTACGCGCGCGATGCAGCGCTCGTGCCGCTGGCCGCCGCCGTGCACCGCATGACGGGCCTGCCGGCCCGTCAGCTCGGGCTGCGCGATCGCGGCCTGCTGCAGCCGGGCTGCTGGGCCGACGTCGTGGTGTTCGATGCCGCGCGCATCATCGACCCCGCCGGCTTCGAGGCGCCGCAGCGCTTCGCCACGGGCGTTGCGCACGTGCTCGTCAACGGCGTGCAGGTGCTGCGCGATGGCGTCGTGACGGGCGCGCGTCCCGGACGCGCCGTGCGCGGCCCGGGCTGGCGCGGCCCGCTGGCGGCGGGCGCGCAGGACCTGCCGCGCGCGGCGGGCTAGAACTTTTCCGGCCGCAGCACTTCGACGTCGTGCGCGAACAGCACCATCGCGTAATGCGCGTAGTACTTGTCGCGCAGCGCGTGCATGACGCGCTCGCCGAGCGGCGCGTCGCAGATGATCTCGACGCGGATGTTGCCGGTGGGCCCCCAGCTCGACGAGCGCGTGCCGCGACCGCCGCGGCCGCGCGCCTCGGTGATGGTGTAGCCGCGCACGCCGAGGGCATCGAACTCGCGGATCAGTTCGCGCTCGAGCGCGGCCTCGGTGATGATGGTGACGAGCCTGCGGGTGTGCTGCGGATCAGCCATAGACGTACTCGACGGCGCGCTGGTAGAGCGGGATGCCCACCAGGATGTTGAACGGGAAGGTCACGGCCAGTGCGGCTGTCAGGGACAGTGCCGGGTTGGCTTCGGGCACCGCCGAGCGGATCGCAGCCGGGGCGGCGATGTACGACGCGCTCGCCGCGAGCGTCGCGAGCAGGATCGCGCCGCCGGGCGACAGGCCCATCAACTGCGCGAAGCCGATCCCGACCGCGGCAAACAGCAGTGGCGTGATCACGGCGAACGCGGCAATGAACAGCCCATGCCGGCGGAAGCCGCCGAGATGGTCCGAGGCGATCAGGCCCATCTCGAGCAGGAAGATCGCGAGCACGCCCTTGAACAGATCGAAGAACAGCGGCTTGACCGGGTCGAGGCCCTCGGAGCCCGCCAGCGCGCCGATCGCGAGGCCGCCCAGCAGCAGCATGACGCTGCGACCCAGCAGCACCTCGTGCATGATTTCCTTCCACGGCGTTGCCGCGTGCAGTCCGCGCGCCAGCACGATGCCGATCACGATCGCCGGCACTTCGAGCAGCACCAGGTACAGCGGCATCTGCGGTTCGTAGGGAATCTGCGCCAGGCTGAGGAAGGCGACGCCGACCGCAAAGGTGCCGACGCTGACGGAGCCGTAGTGGGCGGCGACGGCCGCGGCGTTGACCCGGTCGATCCGGCCGACGCCGCGCAGCATGCCGTAGGCCAGGAAGGTCAGCAGGCAGCCCATGACGACCACCAGCACCATGTCGCCGGCAATCGCGCCCATCGGCTGCTTGGCCAGTTCGATGCCGCCCTTCATGCCGATGGACAGCAGCAGCAGGGTGCTGACGAACTCGTAGATGGGTTGCGGCAGCCGCAGGTCGGCCTTCAGGATGCCGGCCGCGAGGCCGAGCACGAAAAACAGGACGATGGGGTCGATCTGGCCGGTCATGAGTCTATATATCTTGTGCTCGACAGCGGAAAACTACGCCCGATGGCGCAACGCAACACTTAGCAAACAATGTTCCAACGGCATTGACACCCCCCTCCCGGGAAATCAGAATACGCGGCTCGTTTTTCGCGGAGGGGTACCCAAGCGGCCAACGGGAGCAGACTGTAAATCTGCCGGCTTACGCCTTCGTAGGTTCGAATCCTACCCCCTCCACCACTCGAAGCGGGAGCTTCGATGCGGTGGTGGTAGCCCGGGCGGAAGCAGGTGGATGCGGGACGGGAGACTCGCTCGCGAGTAAAAATGCGGGTGTAGTTCAATGGTAGAACCTCAGCCTTCCAAGCTGATGACGTGGGTTCGATTCCCACTACCCGCTCCACGTCCTGCTCTGGCGGTGAGCCGACGGATTGCAATCAGCTCACGTAGCTCAGTTGGTAGAGCACGTCCTTGGTAAGGACGAGGTCACCGGTTCAATCCCGGTCGTGAGCTCCAGCTCCGCGAAGACGCTGGATCGATAATTTCTGGCCGTAGGTCACGAGGAAGCCATGTCTAAGGAAAAATTCGAACGCACCAAGCCGCACGTGAACGTCGGGACGATCGGACACGTGGATCACGGCAAGACGACGCTGACGGCTGCGCTGACGAAGGTGATGGCGGAGACGCACGGCGGCGCGTTCATGGCGTACGACCAGATCGACAAGGCGCCGGAAGAGAAGGCGCGCGGCATCACGATTTCGACGGCGCACGTGGAGTACCAGTCGAAGGAGCGCCACTACGCGCACGTCGACTGCCCCGGGCACGCGGACTACGTGAAGAACATGATCACGGGCGCGGCGCAGATGGACGGCGCGATCCTGGTGGTGTCGGCGGCCGACGGCCCGATGCCGCAGACGCGCGAGCACATCCTGCTGGCGCGCCAGGTCGGTGTTCCGTACATCGTGGTGTTCATGAACAAGGCGGACATGGTCGACGACAAGGAGCTGCTGGAGCTCGTCGAGATGGAAGTCCGCGAGCTGCTGTCGCTGTACAAGTTCCCTGGCGACGACACGCCGATCATCGTGGGTTCGGCTCTGAAGGCGCTGGAAGGCGACACGAGCCCGATCGGCGTGCCTGCGGTGGTGAAGCTGGTCGAGGAGATGGACCGTTACATCCCGGTGCCGGAGCGTCAGGTGGACAAGCCGTTCCTGATGCCGGTGGAAGATGTGTTCTCGATTTCGGGCCGCGGCACGGTGGTGACGGGCCGCATCGAGCGCGGGATCGTGAAGGTGAACGATGAGATCGAGATCATCGGCCTGAAGGACACGCAGAAGTCGACGTGCACGGGCGTTGAGATGTTCCGCAAGCTGCTGGACCAGGGCCAGGCGGGCGACAACGTGGGCGTGCTGCTGCGCGGCACGAAGCGCGAGGACGTGGAGCGTGGCCAGGTTCTGGCGAAGCCGGGTTCGATCAACCCGCACACGAAGTTCGAGTGCGAGGTGTACGTGCTGACGAAGGAAGAGGGCGGTCGCCACACGCCGTTTTTCAAGGGATATCGGCCGCAGTTCTACTTCCGCACGACGGACGTGACTGGGACGATCGAGCTGCCTGAGAACACCGAGATGGTGATGCCGGGCGACAACATCAAGATGAACGTCGAGCTGCTGGCGCCGATCGCGATGGAGGAAGGCCTGCGCTTCGCGATCCGCGAGGGCGGCCGCACCGTCGGTGCCGGCGTCGTCGCGAAGATCCTGAAGTAACGGTTACTGAAACGACAACGTAAACGAAGCGAGATACATCCTGCCGGCGCCGGCAGGGCGACTCACGATAGGACTACAAACATGGCTAACCAGAACATCCGCATCCGCCTCAAGGCCTTCGATCACCGCCTGATCGACACCTCGGCGCGCGAAATCGTCGAAACGGCGAAGCGCACGGGCGCGACGGTCAAGGGGCCGGTGCCGCTGCCGACCAAGATGGAGCGGTTCACGCTGCTGGTCAGCCCGCACGGCGACAAGGACGCGCGCGACCAGCTCGAGCTGCGCACGCACAAGCGCCTGATGGACATCCTCAACCCGACCGACAAGACGGTGGACGCGCTCATGAAGCTCGAGCTGCCGGCTGGCGTCGACGTCCAGATCAAGCTGAACTGAGTCGCAGGCCCGCCGGCGCACTGGCCGGCGTTCGTCAGGCGGGTGGTCCGACCCGCCAGATCGAGAACACGAAACGCCGCAGCACTGTCTGCGGCGTTTGCGTCTGCGGCCACTGCGACGCCGCGAAACGATCCAGCGTTGCGGCGACCGGCGTCAGGATCTCGTCGGGCAGCACCCAGCTCTCTGCGTCGTCGCGTGAGCGGATGCCATCGAGTACCTGGGCGGCACTCACCTCGGCCTGCCACTCCGCTGCCACGAGCTCCTGTGGCCCCACACGCACCGGATGAGCCCCCGCCGCGAGCAGCGCGTCTGCCAGCGGCTGGCCGCCCGCTGGCGCGGCGGTCTTGAACCCGGCTTGCATGACGGCCTGGCGGAAGGCCATGCGGATCTGACCCGCCATCGACGCGGGATCGACCCAGTCGCGGCCGAGCAGCAGCGCCCCGCCGTCGCGCACCACCCGCACGAGCCCGCCGAGCACGGCCTTCCAGTCGGGCACGAGGTGCAGCACATGGGTGGCCATGGCGGCGTCGAAGACCTTGTCGCGGAACGGCAGTGCGGCAATGTCACCGCGGACGAGGTCCACGGTTGCGCCGCCGCGCAGCGGCAGCTGGCCGCGCAGGGCTGCCAGCATGTCGCCCGACAGGTCGATCCCGGTGATCGGGCAGCCGATGGCTGCGACGGGCAGCGCGATGCGGCCGGTGCCCACGCCGAGCTCCAGCACCCGCGCGCCGGTGCCCGCCGTGTCCGCGACCGCCGCCGCGATCGAGGCGGAGACTTCGGGCGGATGGCCGCGCAGCGCGTCGTACTGTCCGACGACGCGGGCGTCGAACGAGAAGTCGAGCTTCGTGCCGGTCAGGCGCGCATCGGCCGCGCCTGGGCCGTCCTGCGCGGTCAGGCGGTCGACCCAGCGTCCATCGCGCGCGCCAGATCGGCGCGCGACAGTGGTGCGCCCTGGGTTGCGCGGAAGCGCTTGGTACAGACGCCGACCACGAGCGCCGCGCCCACCAGCAACCCGACGGCTTCGAGTCCGAAGATCGCGCCATACGCTACCGACGGGGTCAGCAGGCCGCCGGAGATCAGCGTCGTGTGCAGCACGCCGCTGCCGATCGACGCGGCGCCCTGCGCCATCACCTGCGATGTGCCCCACAGCCCCATGTAAAGGCCGGTGGCGCCCGGCACGGTCATCTCCATCATCAACGACAGCGCGCCGATGTTGAAGATGCCGGTGAACAGACCCATGCCGAACAGCGACGGCAGCACGAGTTCGCTGATCGAGAACACGGACGACATGGCCAGCGTGGCCATGCCGACGGCCGTGCCGATCGCACCGACGATGACGGTGGTGCGCTTCGACAACGATACGGTGACGCTCGCGATGCCCATCGCGATCATGCCGAGCAGCACGCCCGAGCCCCAGACCGGCTGGAAGCGGGTCGTTTCCGCGACCGTCATGCCGAACACCTCGGCACCGAACACCTCGAGGATGTTGTCCTGCAGGAAGATCGAGAAGATCGAGATGAAGATGAACAGGAAGAACGCGCGGCTCTCGGGGCTGCGCTGCAGCGTCCGGTAGGCCACCGTCAGCGGATTGCCCGGTGGCGCGACGAGGCGCGCCTGCTGGGCGCTGGCGCGCATTTCCGCCGGTGACATCCGCTTCTCGAAACCCCAGACGCCGATCAGCGTGGTGCCGATCACGATGAAGGGCGTCAGGTTATAGAGCAGCTGCATCGACTCCGGCGTGTAGGTCGGGCGGACCTTGTTCATGATCACGGCGGCGACGATGGTGCTCAGGATCATCGTGATCCACACCACGGCGATCACGCCGCTGCGGGTGCGTTCGTTGGTGACCTCGGCGATCAGCGAGTGATACGAATCGCCGATGGTCGCAACGCACAGGCCGAACAGCACGAACAGCACGATCGCGCCGGCGAGCCACAACATCGAGCCATCGGCGATGCCGTGCAAGGCCGAGGGCAGCGCCAGGAACAACAGGCTCGCGACCGTGCTGGCCATCACCAGATAGGGTGTGCGACGGAAGCCGAACAGCGGGTGGGTGTCGGCGAAGCGCCCGATCACGACCTGGAACGGCGACATGAAGTAATGCAGCGACAGCAGCGTCGTCACGATGATCGCGGCGATGCCGAGTTCGACGATGCCGATCCGGTTGAAGTCGATGGTCAGCAGCGCAAACATCCAGCCCACGCCGACTTTCGGCAGGGCAAGGCGAAGGGTCCGCAGGAAGCTGGCGATCATTCCCCACATGGCGCTGACTCCAGAAATGTCAGTTTTAGTTGACAGCCCCAACAGTACCTCAAAAGTGACAACCCTGCGAGCCCCCGGCCCTGCGCGATGGGCAGGTCGTTGCGGGGAGTTGCAAGGCGCCGATCGAGGCAGTACCATTCGCGCCCCTTCGAGGTCCCGGTAAGTCCCGGGGCCCGCCCCTGCATGGGGCACGCGAGCACGGTTGGCCGGTTGATTCCAGGGCCAAGACCACTCGGGACACTGCCGCGGCGCGTTCTGCGTCGCCTGGTCTCCGGTTGTCTGCCAAACCAGCCTGCTTGCGCCGGGGACAGGTTTATTTTCGAGGTGGATTCATGGCAATCGGACTGGTCGGTCGCAAGCGCGGCATGACGCGGATCTTCACGGACGCGGGCGAATCTGTGCCTGTCACCGTGATCGAAGTGCTGCCCAATCGCGTCACGCAGATCAAGACGCCGGAAACGGATGGCTACAAGGCCGTCCAGGTCACTTACGGCGCGCGCCGGCCGCAGCTCGTCGGCAAGGCCGTGGCGGGTCATTACGCCAAGGCCGGCGTCGCTCCCGGCCAGGCGTTGCTCGAGTTCCGCCTCGGTGCCACAGAAGTGTCAGACCTCAAGGTCGGCTCCGAGCTGACCGTGGAGCACTTCAAGGCGGGCCAGGTGGTCGATGTCACCGGCACCACGATCGGCAAGGGCTTCGCGGGCACGATGAAGCGCCACAACTTCGCGGGTCACAACGCGTCGCACGGTGTCTCGGTGTCGCACCGCACGCCGGGTTCGATCGGCCAGCGCCAGACGCCGGGTCGCGTCTTCGCCGGCAAGCGCATGTCCGGCCACATGGGCGTCGTGCGCCGCACCATCGAGAACCTCAAGGTCGTCGAAGTCGACACCGCGCGCAACGTGCTGCTGATCCGCGGCGCAGTGCCCGGCTCCGAGGGCGGCCAGGTCATCGTGCGCCCGTCCGTCAAGGCCACGGGGCAGCTGCGGCGCAAGTACGTCGCGCCGACCAAGGCCGCCGGCAAGAGCGTGCCCAACCCGGCCAAGGCCGCCAAGAAGTCGTAATCCAGGGCTGACATCATGAAGCTCAAATTGTCAGGTGGTGGCGGCGAAGTGTCGGTCTCCGATGAGACCTTCGGCGCCGCATTCAATGAAGCGCTCGTGCACCAGGTCGTGACCGCGTATCGCAACGCCGGTCGCTCGGGCACGAAAGCGCAGAAGACGCGCGCCGAAGTGCGCGGCGGCGGCAAGAAGCCGTGGAGCCAGAAGGGCACGGGCCAGGCCCGCGCCGGCTCGATCCGCAGCCCGATCTGGGTCGGCGGTGGTCGCGCGTTTGCCGCGAAGCCGCGCAGCTTCGAGCAGAAGGTCAACCGCAAGATGTACCGCGGCGCGCTGCGCTCGATGCTGGGCGAACTGGTTCGCCAGGATCGCCTCGTGGTGACCCAGACGCTGTCCGTCGACGCGCCCAAGACCAAGGCGCTGCTCGCGCAGCTCAAGGCCCATGAGCTGACCAATGTCCTGATCGTGATCGAGGCCGTCGACGAGAAGCTGCTGCTGGCCGCCCGCAACCTGCCGCACGTCGACGTGCTGCCGGCTGCCGCGCTGGATCCGCTGGCGCTGATGAGCCACGACAAGGTCCTGATGACGGTCGGTGCCGTCAAGATGATCGAGGAGCGCCTGCAATGAGGACCGCCACGCACGCTGTCCGCAAGCTTGGCCGGGAACGTCTGATGACCGTGCTGCTCGCGCCGCACATCACCGAAAAGACTTCCATGGCGATGCAGAACGGCAACCAGTATT
>JBIITU010000123.1:0-8289 GCA_044340335.1 Steroidobacteraceae bacterium | reverse complement strand
CCAACAGCATGGGCCTGTCATTCGCGTTCAACGTGGATCCATCCCGCGGAGCATCGACGGCAGCTTTGGGTCAGTTCTACCTCTTGCTGACGACCATGACGTTCGTTGTCCTGGATGGGCACCTCGCATTGATCGAAGCGCTGATAGCCGGGTTCCAGGCGCTTCCGCCGGGACAGGGCGGACTCGGGCGTGACGGCCTGTGGGCCATAGGCTCCTTCGCGAGCACGATGTTCTCCGGCGCGTTGGCGGTCGCATTGCCCGGCATGACGGCGCTACTGGTGGTGAATCTGGCCTTCGGCGTGATGAGCAGGGCGGCGCCTACGCTGAACCTGTTCGGCGTCGGCTTCCCGATCATCCTGGTCTTCGGTCTGGGCATTCTGCTGGCGGGCTTGCCGTTGGTGCAGACGACTTTTGCGGCCCTCATGGCGGAGGTCTTCAACGCCATTGCCGTCGTGCAAGGCCTCAAGGGCTGAGGGCGCGTCATGGCAGAACAGCAGGATCAGGAGAAAACAGAACGCCCGACACCCAAGCGCCTCGAGGAGGCGCGAAAGAAAGGCCAGGTACCGCGTTCGCCAGAACTCAATGCGGCAGTCGTCACGCTGGCTGTGTCGGGCTTGCTGTACGGCCTCGGCGCCAGCATCGGTGGCGACCTCGCGACGTTGATGCGAGAGGGGCTCAGCATCAGCAGGGCCGAGATCACTGACGACGGCAGGCTGACCGCGGTCTTCGAAGCCCAGATGCTGCAGGCAGCGTGGATCTGCCTGCCCGTGTTCGCCGTGGCCTTCGTCGCGGCCCTGATTGCGCCCATGGCAATAGGGGGTTGGAATTTCAGCGCCGAAGCGCTCGGGATCAAGTGGGAGCGCATCAGTCCGATCGCCGGGGTCGGCCGAATGTTCTCGTTCCGCAGTCTCGCCGAACTCGTCAAGTCTCTGGCGAAGTTCGGCATCTGCGGCACGATCGCAGTGGTCGTCCTGTGGGAGCAGAGCGACTCATTCTTGCTGCTCGGTCTGCAGCCAACCGCGCCGGCGATCGGACATGCGTTGATGCTGAGTGGCGAGGCTCTGCTCGCGGTTGCGAGCGGGCTGGCGTTGATTGCTGCGATCGACGTTCCCTACCAGCTGTGGCAGCACCAGCACGAGCTGCGGATGACGCAGGACGAGGTGCGCCGGGAGTTCAAGGAGACCGAGGGTTCGCCTGAAGTGCGGGGTCGCATCCGCGCGGTACAGCAGGAAATGGCGCGGCGCAGGATGATGCAGGAGATCCCGACAGCGAACGTCGTGATCACCAACCCGGAGCATTACGCCGTTGCGTTGCGCTATGTCGACGGGCGAAATCGCGCGCCGATTGTCGTGGCCAAGGGCGTCGACGCTGTCGCGGCCCGGATCAGGGAGATTGCCCGGGAGCACGACATCCCGATCTTCGAAGCGCCGCCGCTGGCGCGCACCCTCTACCGAAACGTCGATCTGGGTGTGGAAATTCCGTCTGAACTGTATGTCGCCGTTGCTCAGGTGCTCACCTACGTGATGCAACTGCAGCGCGCCGCACAGCAGGGCATGGAAGGTCCTGAGCGTCCGCAGATCGACCCAGCTGTCGAATCCTACTCGAAGAATCGCAGGAGTTGATGAATGGCGGCCCCAACGGCGAACTTTGCCCAATGGTCTGAGTTGACGCGCGGAGCGGGTGTGCCGCTGGGCCTGCTTGCGCTGTTGGCAATGATCGTGCTGCCGCTGCCGCCCCTGATGCTGGATGTGTTGTTCACGTTCAACATCGCGCTGTCGCTGATCATCGTCATTGCGGTTTTCACGGTCGCGCGACCACTGGATTTTGCGATCTTCCCCACCGTGCTGCTGGTCGCGACGCTGTTTCGTCTGGCCCTCAACGTCGCTTCGACGCGAGTTGTGCTCATGAACGGCCACGCCGGGCCGGGTGCCGCTGGCAAGGTCATCGAGTCGTTCGGCGAGTTCGTGATCGGCGGCAACTACGCGGTCGGAATAATCGTGTTCGTGATCCTGACGATCATCAACTTCATCGTCGTCACCAAGGGCGCCGGAAGAATCTCCGAAGTCACGGCCCGCTTCACCCTGGACGCCATGCCCGGCAAGCAGATGGCCATTGATGCCGATTTGAATGCCGGACTGATCACGCAGGACGACGCCCGTGCAAGGCGCCTGGAGATTCGCTCCGAGGCGGACTTCTACGGTTCGATGGATGGCGCCAGCAAGTTCGTGCGTGGTGACGCCACGGCTGGAATCCTGATCCTGATCATCAACATGCTCGGCGGCATCGCGATCGGCACGATGATGCACGATCTCGCCTTCGGGGACGCGGCGCGGATCTACACCCTGTTGACGATCGGGGATGGTCTCGTGGCCCAGATTCCCGCGCTGCTGTTGTCTACTGGCGTTGCGCTCATCGTCACCCGCATGTCGCGTGAACAGGACGTGGGCCAGGAGTTCTCACGCCAGTTGCTGAAGGACCCGAAGCTGCTGTTGACCGCGGCGGGTCTGCTGGGCGTCCTGGGTGCGATCCCCGGGATGCCGAATCTGGCCTTCCTCTCGATGGCTGCTCTATGCGGATTCGGGGCGTGGTGGTACGGACGTGCTCCCGCGCCAGCACCGGAAGCGCCGGTGGTCGAGACGGTGGCACCGACCACCGAGTCCCGCGATCTCTCCTGGGAGGACGTGCAGGCCGTGGATCTCCTGGGGCTGGAAGTGGGCTATCGCCTCGTGCCGCTGGTCGACCGCAACCAGGGCGGCGATCTGCTTGCGCGCATCCGGGGTGTGCGCCGCAAATTGTCGCAGGATCTTGGATTCCTCGTCCCCGCGGTGCACATCCGGGACAATCTCGACCTCGGCCCCAGCGCATACCGGATCAATCTGTCCGGAGTGCCTATCGGCGAGGGGACCATTTACCCCGAGCGCGAGCTCGCGATCAATCCGGGTCGCGTGTTCGGCGGGCTCAGCGGAGTCGAAACGCGAGATCCAGCCTTCGGAATGGAGGCAGTCTGGATCGAACCTGGTTTGCGCGATCACGCGCAGGCGCTCGGCTACACGGTCGTGGATGCGAGCACGGTCATCGCGACGCACCTGAGCCATGTCGTGCAGCAGCATGCGCATGAACTGCTCGGCCACGAGGAAGTGCAGCAGCTTCTGACCTCCCTCGCCAAATCCATGCCGAAGCTCGTCGAAGACATCGTTCCCAAGCAGTTGTCGCTTGCGACGGTGGTGCGGGTGCTCCAGGGGCTGCTCGCGGAGCGGGTTCCGATCCGCAACCTCCGCGGCATTCTCGAGACGCTTGCGGAGCACGGCGCAAGAACCCAGGACCCGCAGCAGTTGCAGGCTCAGGTTCGAGTCGCCCTCGGACGTCAGATCGTGCAGGACATCGCCGGCATCGCTGATGAGTTGCCAGTCATCACGCTGGAGCCGGATCTCGAACAGCTGCTGCTCGGCTCGTTGAACCCCAACGCAGCCACTCCCGGCATAGAGCCTGGGTTGGCAGAGAGATTGCAACGACGTCTGCAGGAGGGCGTGCAGCGTCAGGAATCCGCCGGAGAACCGGCGGTGCTGCTGGTCCCCCCGGTGCTGCGCGCGACTCTGTCGCGCTTCCTGCGTGCGGCAGTGCCTCAGTTACGCGTGCTGGCCTGGAACGAGATCCCGGACAGCAGGCGGGTGCGTCTGGTTTCGACGGTAGGAAAGTGAGATGAAGCTCAAGAAGTACTCTGCGCCGGACATTCGTCAGGCACTGCGACTGGTTCGCGAAGAACAGGGCCCGGACGCGGTGATCGTCTCGAATCGCACGATCGGCGATCAGGTCGAGATCACCGTGGCGATCGACTTCGAACCGGATCCGCAGCCGATGGTGCGCCCGTTGCCGGCGTCCGCGATGCCGTCGGGCTTGCAGGGCTTCCGCGAGCTGCTCGAACGCCAGCAGGGCGCAGATGACTCGCTGGACGGGGCCTCCGGCGAACGCGTCAACGAGGAACTGCGCACGTTGCGCCGGATGCTCGAGACGCAGCTGGCAGCGCTCGCATGGAACGACCTGACTCGTCGCGCGCCACTCGCCACGGAACTGCTGCGCGAGCTGACCGAGATCGGTTTCACGCGCGATGTGGCAGCCCAGGTCGCTGACGCACTGCCGCCGAGCGTCGACTTTCAAGCGGCGCGCCGGCTCGCCATAGCACGGCTGGCTGATCAGCTGCAGACAACCGGCGATCGATGGATCGACTACGGCGGCATCGTTGCATTCATCGGGCCGCCTGGGTCCGGCAAGAGCAGTGCCGTTGCCAAGCTAGCTGCTCGCTGGGTCATGCGACATGGCAACGCCGATCTGGTGCTCATCGGCGCCGACCGTGAGCGACTGGGGGCGGCGGACGAGATCACGCAGCTTGGGCGACTTCTCGGCGTGCGTTCCTACCTTTGCGATGCGCCCGAGCAGTTGCCGGAACTCCTGGCGCGCTGCGGACGGGCACGCTTGATCCTGATCGATACCGCTGGCGCCGTGGCGCGCGAGCCGCATCTGGCCTCGATGGCGGACGATCTGGTTGCCGTCCATCCCGACCTCGAGCTTGCAATCACGGTCTCCGCGTGCATGCAGTCGGGTGCGCTTGAGCAGGTGCTCGATGTTCTGCGCCGCGGCGGGCGGCGCAGTTGCGTGTTCACCCACCTGGACGAGTGCGCGAGCCTCGGTGGCGCACTTTCGGCCGTGATTCGCGCCCAACTCCCGGTTGCATACCTGTGTGAGGGTCGTCGAATACCCGACGACCTGCGGGTAGCACGTTCCCTGGATCTCGTTTCGACTGCAGTGCTGCTGGCTGAGAAGCTCGGCGCAGCAGCCGATGAAGACCTTCTTACACGGCGGTTTCATGGAGTAGTCAATGGTCGTACGTGACACGCGTGGTGCGCCACGCCGTGCCCCCGGTTCGCTTACCAACCCGGTGCGCGTCATCGGCGTCACTGGTGGCAAAGGCGGGGTCGGCAAGACAACGATCGCAATCAACATGGCGACTGCGATGGCACAGATGGGCCGGCGGGTCCTCCTTCTCGATGGGGACCTGGGGCTTGCCAACGTCGATGTTCTGTTGGGAATCGCTCCGCGCCTGAACCTCGGGCATGTGATCACCGGCGAGCGATTGCTTGAGGACGTGCTGGTCGAGGTTCCTCAGGGTTTTGCGATCATCCCGGCGGCGTCGGGCCTGGAACGCCTGGCGAGCCTGTCGGAGGCGGAACACGCCGGGTTGATTCGCGCCTTCAGCTCCCTGGGGCGTGGCGTCGACACACTGATCGTGGATACGGCGGCCGGTATCTCGCCTTCGGTACTGCAACTGCTGCGTGCCTGCCAACACGTGGTGCTGGCAGTCTGCGACGAGCCTGCATCGGTCACCGACGCCTACGCACTGGTGAAGGTGCTGAGTCGCAGCTACGGGGTCAGCCGTTTCCAGGTGGTGGCCAGCATGGCCCGCGAGCGCGGTGCCGGAGAGAACATATTCCGGACGCTGACGCGCGTCGCGAGCCGGTTTCTTGACGTAACGTTGGAGTTTGCCGGGGAGATCCCCGAAGACCCGCTGCTGCGGCGCGCGATTCGCGAGCAGCGCCCGGTCGTCGACGCCTATCCGTCGAGTCCGTCCGCACGCGCGCTAAAGCAACTGTCGATTGCAGCCGATAAGTGGCCTGTACCGGGAGGCGCGAGAGGGCACATCGAGTTCTTTGCGGAGAGACTCGTCCAGCGACGCCCGGCACGGTTGGAGGTGGTGCGATGAGCGCCGTCGACGCATACGCGAAGCAGCCGGGTCGCAGCCGCGATGCGGATGCGCTGGTCATGCGGCACGCGGAGCTCGTCAAGCGGATTGCGTACCACCTCGCAGGGCGATTGCCGCCGTCGGTTGACGTCGAGGATCTGATTCAGGCGGGCATGCTCGGCCTGCTGGAGGCTGCGTCGAACTTCAGTTCCGGGCGCGGCGCCAGCTTCGAGACTTACGCAGGCATCCGGATTCGCGGTTCGATGATCGACGCGCTGCGAAAGCTGGATTGGGCGCCGCGATCAGTGCACCGCAAGGCGCGGGAAGTTGCGCAGGCGATCAGGGATCTTGAGAAGGAGACAGGGCGTGAAGCGCGGGATACCGAGATTGCGGGGCGGCTCGGGTTGTCTCTCGAGGACTACCACCGCATCGTCCAGGACGCAGCGAGCTGCCAGCTCACGAGCCTGGAGGATGCGCATGTCGCCGAACGCGGTGACGACAGTTTCGACCCGTTCCGAGAGACGGCCGACGACAGCTTTCGGGAGTCGCTGGCGCGCGCGATCGGCGAGCTGCCAGAGCGGGAGCGGTTGGTGATGGCGCTGTACTACCAGGAAGAGATGAATCTCAAGGAGATTGGCGCTGTGCTCAAGGTGACTGAATCGAGGGTATGCCAGCTCCATGGGCAGGCACTGACTCGCCTGAAGGCGCGACTGGCGGATTGGCGCGACCGCGTCGATGAGCTCGCCTGACATGTACGCACGAACGGAGTTGTTTTCAAGATGAGCAACGACATGAACATCCTCGTGGTCGATGACTTCTCGACCATGCGCAGGATCATCAAGAACCTTCTGCACGACCTCGGCTACCAGAACGTGTCCGAGGCAGACGATGGAAACACTGCCCTGCCGATGTTGCGCAGTGGAAAGTTCGACTTCCTGATCACGGACTGGAACATGCCTGGCATGCCCGGGCTCGAGTTGCTCAAGATCGTGCGCGCCGACGCGGAGCTGTCGAAAATGCCGGTGCTCATGCTGACGGCCGAAGCGAAGCGTGAACAGATCATCGAGGCCGCGCAGGCCGGTGTCAGTGGCTACGTGATCAAGCCTTTCACTGCCGTTACCCTGAAAGAGAAGATCGACAAGATTCTCGCGGCGAAAGCGACAGCCTGACATGTCTACAGGGTCCCTCGATCAGAACGCGGAGTTCCTTGCGAAGAGCCTGGTGCATCTGGGTGATGCGCTTGCATCCCGTGACGAAGGCATGTTCGACGCGGTGCTCGCCGGCATCGTCACGGGCCGCCCAACGTTGCACGCGGGCACTCCGCCGGACGTCATCGTCGATCTGCGCCGGGTGACCCAGGATCTGCACGCGGCGTTGGAACGATTCCGATTCGACTCCCGTCTGGTATCGATCGCCGAGAAGGAAATGCCTGACGCGCGCGCCAGGCTGGAGCATGTGCTGACCCTGACGGACGACGCGGCACATCGCACTCTGGACCACGTCGAACAGTCGATTCCCGCCGCGGATGGAACCGCGCGGGCGGCTCGCGAACAGCTCGGCTTGTGGCGCACGCGGAGCAGCGAGGATTCGCCGCAACTGATCCTGTTTCTCGAGAACACGGTTACAAGCATGGAAGCGGTTCGGGAGAAGCTTTCCGAGGTGCTGCTGGCCCAGGGTTACCAGGACCTTACCGGGCAGATCATTCGTGGCGTCATGAAGCTGGTCGGTGAACTGGAGCATGCGCTCGGGGATCTGGTGCGGCTGAGCGGCGGTTCGCCAACGGCGGCGTCGGTTGCTTCGGGTGACAACGTTGCACGGGGTTTCGGCCCCGTCGTTCCAGGCGTCGACCATGGTGTCCATGTCGATGGGCAGCACGACGTCGACGCGCTGCTCTCGGACCTGGGCATGTGAAGCGGACACGTCGCCAATATGGACTTCCTGACACTGGTGGGGTTCCTGTTCGCGATCCTCGCGATCATCGTGGGCTCCATCCTGAAGGGCGCCGGACTGTCCGCGTTGCTGTCAGGTGCGGCCTTCATGATCGTCGTGGTGGGCACGCTCGCAGCCATTTTCGTGCAGACGCCGCTGCGGGTGCTGCGGCACGGCCTGCGCATGTTCGTCTGGGTGCTGCGTCCGCCTCCAATCGACTCGAAGGCAGTGATACGCAAGATCGTCGACTGGAGTCAGCTTGCGCGCAAGCAGGGCCTGCTCGGGCTCGAGCCGCAGATCGAAGCCGAGGACGATCCTTTCCTGCGCAAGGGGCTGCAGCTGGTCGTGGACGGTGCCGAGCCGGATCAGATCCGCTCCATCATGGAAGTCGAGCTCAGCGTGCGAGAGCAGACCGACTTCGCAGGAGCGAAGGTGTTTGAAGGCATGGGAATCTACTCGCCGACACTTGGCATCATCGGCGCCGTGCTGGGCCTGATGGCTGTCATGCAGAACCTCGCAGACCCGTCACGACTCGGCGCCGGGATCGCTGCGGCGTTCACGGCAACTGTGTATGGCATCGGCCTGGCCAACCTGCTGTTCCTCCCCACCGCCGCAAAGCTGAAGAC
>JBIITU010000110.1:0-9100 GCA_044340335.1 Steroidobacteraceae bacterium | reverse complement strand
GCCCTGCCGACGCGCATGCTGCGCGCCGCGATGGCCGCGCAGCTGTGGCGCACGGCGGGCGAACGCACCGCGGCCGACCCGAGCAGTGCAGCGCTCGCCGCCGCGGCCCACCGCAGCACCGCTGCATCTGGGTCGTTGATCAGTGAGCTCGCCTGCTGGCGACTCGGCCGCATGCTGGCCGGCGACCGGCGCGAGCTCGTCGGCGAGTGGTTGCAGCATGCCAACGCAACCTGCGCAGCACTGCCCGTGCACTGGCGCCCGGTCGCGCTCGAGGCGCTGCGCGCCGATGAACGCAAGCTGTGCAGCACTTCACTGGGCCTGGATGCGGACTGGCTCAGCGCCGAGAACCCCGCCTGGCAGCGCGCCCAGGTCACAGAACCTTCCGAAGAACACTGGCAGACGGGCACGCTCGAAGCGCGCGACGCCGCGTTGCGCGCGCAGCGCGCGCTGGACCCGGCCACGGCGCGCGCCTGGCTCGAATCCACGTGGGAGCAGGATCCTCCCGAAGCGCGTGAAAGGTTCCTGCAAGCGCTCGAGCCCGGACTGAGCCTCGCCGACGAAGCGCTGCTCGAGCGCGCGCTCGACGACAAACGAAAACCCGTGCGGCGTGCCGCCGCCACGCTGCTCGCGCGCCTGCCGGAGTCCGCACTCGCGACGCGCATGCGCGCCCGGCTGCAACCCTTGCTGCTGCTGCCGCCCGCCGAGAAGAAGTTCCTGGGCCTTGCGCGCAAGCGCAAGCTCGAGGTGCAACTGCCGACCGCGCCCGACAAGGCGGCGCAACGCGACGGCATCGAACCCAAGCCGCCGGCGGGTCGCAAGATCGGCGAGCGCAGCTTCTGGCTGGTGCAGATGCTCGCCGTCGTGCCACCGGCGCACTGGAGCCGCGAGTTCGAGTGCGAACCGGCTGAGTTGCTGGGCGCCGCGGCGGCCACGGACTACGCCGCGGACCTGCTGGTCGCGCTCTCGGAAGCCGCAGTGCTGCATCCGACCGAGCCGTGGCTGCGCGCGCTGTGCGATCACTGGCTCGAACGCAGCGACGCTGCGGACCCCACGCTGCGCCCGCAGCATCTGGCCGCGTTGATCGGCGCGGCCACGCCCGAGCTGCAACAGGCGCTGCTGCACCAGATCCTCGCTGCCATCGGCAAGAAGGATTTCCAGCTCGCGCAATCGCTGCTCGCCGGCGTTGCGATCAGTTGGGACTCGGAGCTCACGCGCGAGGCGCTGCGACTGCTCGCGGTCGCGATCCGCAAGGACACGCAGAAGTGGACCTTGCCGCGCACGCTGCTCGCCGACTGGGCCGTGCGCGCGGACATCGATGCCGCACTGCCCGCGACCCGTGAACTGCTCGAATCGCTGTCCGCCGACTCCGTCTGGCGCAACGCCGTCGAGGCGCTGCTCGAAACCCTCGAATTCCGACATTCCATGAAGAAGGAACTGCTGCCGTGACCGCACCTGCCGTATCCGTCCAGCGCCAGCCCGCCGAACAGCAGTTCGCCGCCGAACTTGCCGCACTCGCCAAGGGCGACAGGCGCCAGAAGCCGCCGAACTGGAAGCTCTCGCCTTGGGCCGTCGTCACTTACCTGCTCGGTGGCAAGGCGGAGGACGGCACGCCGATCACGCCGAAGTATGTCGGGCAGAAGCGCCTGATGGAGATTGCCGTCGCGACGCTCGCCACCGACCGCGCGCTGCTGCTGCTGGGCCTGCCCGGCACGGCGAAGAGCTGGGTCAGCGAGCACCTGGCCGCCGCCATCAGTGGCAACTCGACGATGCTGGTGCAGGGCACGGCCGGCACTGCGGAAGAGTCGATCCGCTATGGCTGGAACTATGCGCTGCTGCTCGCGCGTGGCCCGGTGCGCGAGGCGCTGGTGCCGAGCCCGATCCTGAACACGATGGAATCCGGCACAATCGCGCGCCTCGAGGAACTGACGCGCGTCCCAGCCGACGTGCAGGACACGCTGATCACGATTCTCTCGGAGAAGATGCTGCCGATCCCGGAGCTCGGCACGGAAGTGCGCGCGCAACGTGGGTTCAACATGATCGCCACCGCCAACAACAAGGACCGCGGCGTCAACGAGATGTCGAGCGCGCTGAAGCGGCGCTTCAATACCGTGGTGCTGCCGACGCCCGATTCGGTCGAAGAGGAGGTGTCGATCGTGCAGATGCGCGTCGAGTCGCTCGGTCGCGCGCTCGAACTGCCTGCCGAGGCGCCCGCGCTCGCCGAGATCCGCCGCATCGTCACCGTGTTCCGCGAGCTGCGCGACGGCAAGACCGAAGACGGCAAGTCCAAGCTCAAGTCACCGAGCGGCACGCTGTCGACCGCGGAAGCCATCAGCGTGGTCAGCAACGGCATGGCGCTGGCGGCCCACTTCGGTGATGGCCGCTTGAGCGCGAATGACGTGGCGTCCGGCCTCGTCGGAGCCATCATCAAGGATCCGGCGCAGGACAGCATCGTCTGGCGCGAGTACCTCGAGACGGTCGTCAAGGAACGCGACGGCTGGAAGGACCTGTACCGCGCCTGCCGGGAACTGCTGTAACGCCCATGACCGACGGCGTGCATCTGCTGGGCGTGCGCCATCACGGGCCGGGTTCGGCCCGCAGCGTGCTGCGCGCGCTCGAGACGCTGGACCCGGACATCGTGCTCGTCGAAGGTCCGCCCGACGCCAACGATGTCTTGCCGCTCGCCGCCGAAGCAGGGCTGACGCCGCCGGTCGCACTGCTCGTCTATGCGCCGGAGCAGCCGCGCTCCGCCGTCATTTATCCGTTCGCCGAGTACTCACCCGAGTGGCAGGCGATCCAGTACGCGCTCGCGCACCGCAAGCCGGTGCGCTTCATCGATCTGCCGCAGTCGAACCGGCTGCGGCTGGATGCGTCCGCCGCCGAAGAGGAAGCCGACGAGCCGCAACGCGGCGACCCGCTTGCGCCCCTCGCCGCCGCCGCGGGGTTCAGCGATGCCGAGCGCTGGTGGGATCGCCTGGTGGAGTCGCGCAGCGCGACCGATCAGGATGTGTTCGTGGCCGTGCACGAGATGATGTGCGCCGTGCGCGAACAGCTGGGGCCCGAGCCCGCGCTGCTGGAGCGGCGTCGCGAGGCACACATGCGGCGCTGCATTCGCGCCGCGCGCAGCGAGGGTCATGGCCGGATCGCAGTGGTCTGCGGCGCCTACCACACGCCCGCGCTCGATCCGCTGCCGCCCGCGCGCGAGGATGACGAGCTGTTGAAGGGCTTGCCCAAGTTGCGCACGGCCGCCGCCTGGGTGCCGTGGTCCTACGCACGCCTCGCGACGTCGTCCGGCTATGGCGCCGGCATCGAATCGCCGGTCTGGTACGAACTGCTCTGGCGGCATCGAGGTGAGCCCGGCGCACGCTGGATCACCCGCGCGGCGCGCCTGCTGCGCGAGGCCGATCTGCCGGTGTCGTCGGCGCATGTCATCGAGACCTGCCGGCTCGCGGAGGCACTGAGCGCCGTACGTCACCATCCGCTGCCCGGTCTCGTCGAATATCAGGATGCCGCCGTCGCGGTACTCGGGGCGGGCGACGCCCAGCACCTGCGGCTGATTCATTCGCAGTGGCACTTCGATGGCCGGCTCGGCCAGGTGCCCGAGAGCTTCCCCGCATCGCCGCTGCAGCAGGACCTGGCCGCGCTGCAGAAGCGGTTGCGACTGCCGCCGAAAGCCGAGCAGAAGCTGCTCGATCTGGATCTGCGCGAGCCCACGGACCGCGAACGCAGCCACCTGCTGCGACGGCTGCGGGTGCTCGGCATCGAGTGGGCACAGACCGCCCCAGCCGCGCGCGGCGGCAAGGGCAGCTTCCATGAGTACTGGCTGCTGCAGTGGCAACCCGAGTTCGCGGTCGCGTTGATCGAGCAGAGTCGGTACGGCCACACCATCGAACACGCGGCGACGGGTCGGCTGATCGAGCGAGCCAGCGAAGCGGCCGCCCTGCCGGAACTCGTGCCGCTGCTCGAGGACGCGCTGTTCGCCGACCTGGGCGTGGCGATCGGTCCGCTGGTCTCGAGCATGGAATCGCGCGCCGCCGCGAGTGCCGACGTGCTGCAGCTGCTCGCGGCGCTGTCGCCGCTCGTCAACGTGCGTCGCTACGGCAACGTCCGCGAGACCGACACCTCGCAGGTCGATGCGATCCTCGAGGTGTTGATCCCGCGCCTGATGATCGGCCTGCCCGCGGCGATGACCGGCATCGACGACGACGCGGCGCGCGCGTTGTCCGGCAGCGCGGCGGCTGCGCACTCGGCGCTGCAGACGCTGGACGATCCGGCCCGCACGCAGGCATGGCGCGAGATGTGGCAACGTGCGGTGGAATCCGGCGCAACGCACCCGCTGCTCGCGGGCTATGGTCAGCGGATTCTCTACGACGCGCAGGTCACGTCCTTCGAGTCGCTCGCCGTGGCCCTGAGCGCGGCGCTGTCGCCCGGGCAGTCGCCGCAGTACTCCGCGGCATGGGTCGAAGGGCTGCTCTCCGGCAGCGGCGCGCTGCTGGTCCATGACGACGCGCTGCGCCAGCTGCTGGACGACTGGGTGCGCGGCGTGAGTCCCGACCAGTTCCTGCAGGTGCTGCCGCTGTTGCGGCGCACGTTTGCGACCTTCCCGTTCGCCGAACGCCGCGTGCTTGGGGAGCGACTGCGCGCCCGCGGCGGCAGCGCAAGCCCCGTGGCGGCTGCCGCGCCCACGGACTTCGACACGGCCGCGGCACTGGCGACCCTGCCCGTGCTGCGCACCATCTGGAACATCGAGCCACCGCCATGAGCGACGACGCCGAGACACTGAAGCGCTGGCGCATGATCCTGGGCGGCGAAGGAGCCGATGGCACGGGCGTTTCGCTGGGTGCCGCCGAGGCCGCGATGGATCGCGCGTTGCAGGCGCTGTACGACTCCGACCGCCAGGGCGGACTCGGCAGCTCCGCACCGAGCGTCGCGCGCTGGCTCGGCGACATCCGCGAGTACTTCCCGTCGAGCGTGGTGCAGGTGATGCAGCACGATGCGATCGAGCGGCTCGACATGAAGCGGCTGCTGCTCGAACCCGAAGTGCTCGAATCACTGCAGCCGGACGTGCATCTGGTTGCCGATCTGATCGCGATGTCCGGCGCGATACCCGCCAAGACGCGCGACACCGCGCGGCAGGTGGTGCAGAAGGTCGTGGACGCGCTGACCGAGCGCCTCGCCAACCCGATGCGCCAGGCCGTGCTCGGCGCGTTGAACCGATCGCAGCGCAACCGTCGGCCGCGCCATGCGGACATCGACTGGCCGCGCACCATCCGCGCCAACCTCAAGCATTACCAGGCCGAGTACCGCACCATCGTTCCCGAGACCCGCATCGGCTACGGGCGCCGGCGGCAGTCGATGCGACATGTGGTGCTGTGCATAGACCAGAGCGGCTCCATGGCCGCAAGCGTCGTCTACTCCGCGATCTTCGGCGCCGTGCTCGCATCGTTGCCGGCCGTGTCGACGTCGCTGATCGTGTTCGATACCGCCGTCGTGGATCTCACCGACCAGCTCGCAGATCCCGTCGATCTGCTGTTCTCGACCCAACTCGGCGGCGGCACCGACATCAATCGCGCCGTTGCCTACGGCCAGCAGCTGATCCGCGCGCCGCATGACACCATCTTCGTGCTGATCAGCGATCTCTATGAAGGTGGCGTCGAAGAGGAGTTCCTGAAGCGCGCCGCGTCACTCGTCGGTTCCGGCGTGCAGTTCATCACGCTGCTCGCCCTCAGCGACGAGGGCGCACCCGCGTTCAACGCGCCGCTCGCCGCGCAGCTCGCCACGCTCGGCGTGCCGGCCTTCGCGTGCACGCCCGATCAGTTCCCGGATCTGATGGCCGCAGCCATCGGCCGCGCGGATCTGCGCGAGTGGCTGGCGCGGCAGCGGGGGTAGGCGGCGCGGGGCTCTGGGTCGTCGCCGCGCTAACGCACCCTCTTCACCCGCCACTCCGCGATCAGCCAGATCGTCGCACCCATCAGCGCGCCGATCGGCAGAAGCGGCATGAAAAAGAACTCATCACTCGCCTTCATCGCTTCTAAGGGCGCTCGATAAGCCAACCGGCGAACGAATTCAAGTGCCACGAAAAGCACGCCGACCCCGAGCGCGAGGAGAAATCCAGCGAGCGAGAATTGCCACAACTTCGTCCAGCGTCGCGCACGCAAGAAATCGACAATACTGCCACCGAACGACAGCGATACCAGGTAACCGAAGAACCCGTAGATCGCGGAAATGATCCAACCGCTTCCAAACGACTGACCACTCTAGTAGTGGACCTCCATGCCCAGAGGTATCCACATGGGCGCGATCAGCAGCGAAAGTGTGGTGCGGTTCATTCAGACCTGCGCAGGCCGCAGCCGATCCGCCATCGCGCAGATCTCCTCGCAGTCATGCAGCCGCTGGCGCCAGTGCTGCGGAATACCGGCGAATCCCCAGTGCGCACCCGCAATCTGCCCGACGATCGCTGCAGTCGTATCCGCGTCGTCGCCGAGATTTGCTGCGCGCAGCACGGCTTCTTCGAAGCTGCTTGCCTTCGCAAAGCACCACAGCGCAGCCTCGAGCGACGCGACGACGTAACCCGTGCCACGGACTTCCGCCTCGCTGCGCTGCAGATACTCGCCGCGCGCGATCGCCGCTATCCGTGAGGGCCCGGACCCGTGCGCCACGGGAGCGAGCACCGCGTCCTTGTCCGCCCCACCGAGCGCGCGATGCATCAGCTCCGCAAACAGTATGCACGCCTCGACCGCTTCCGCCGCCGCATGCGTGGTGCGCGAACTCGCGGCTGCGAGTTGCCTGGCCTGTTCTAGGTCTGGATTCGCCCACAACACAACCGGCGCGAGCCGCATCAGCGAACCATTGCCGGCGGTTTGCGGATCATCCGACCCAGCCCATGGGTCACCTGTCCGTTCGAATCGAGCCAGCGCATCGCGCACGGTCATGCCGATGTCGAAGCACTCTCCGGTCGAACTGCGATGTCCCCACCGCCACCAGTTGAGATACCGGGTCATCTGATCGTGCGCATCGAAGCCACCGCGCGCGATCAGGCTCTCGGCGAGACACAATGCCATGGATGTGTCGTCGGTCCACTGCCCCGCCTTCAGGCGGAACGGCCCGCCGCCGACCATGTCTGTCAGCGGCTCGAATGAGCCGCGCGGCTGGAACTCGACCGTCGTACCGACCGCATCGCCAACGGCAAGCCCGACCAGTGCGCCGCGGTAGCGATCAGCGCGGTTCAAAAGGCAGTCCCGGGGGATTCAGGGTTGCGAGCATGCGAAGCGTGACTCCGGGCTGGGTTGCGCGATACGGGTGAAGTTAGCAAAGCAGGAGCGAGCGTGATGACATGCGACGGAACCGTGGTCATCGATGCCCGCGGAATCAAGGGCTTACAGACTTGAAATCACAAATTGTGATTTCAAAATCCACTAAGGGACGGTTCCGGGGCCGTCCGTCACACCTGCGCGCCGAGGCTGCTGTCGATGAAGATATTGCGCCGTCGGAACGCTGCGGGCGAATGAGTCAGCAGGTGCAAACGCAGGCTCATCAGCGACGAACCAAACACCGGTTGAGCCAGCGGCGGAGTATCACGTACCCAAGCCGGCACACGAACTCCCTCGCGGGCGCATGCCAGTTCAACCATCGCCGCGACATAGTTTGCCGTGTACGAATCGAGGCGAGCCGACGGTCGATCAGCCACCGCAACCTCGAGTTCTCGGCCGCGCAACTTCGATAGCAAGCCGTTTAGATCATCGAACCCGAACCGCACATCTTCGCGGCGACTGCACGCGAGCACCGCCTCGGCGAACTGTTGACCGACGACTGGCAGCACGCGACCAAGGACTCACTTACGAGGCACGGACGACTGGCGCATTCCGCATATTGGCGCAATCCGAACACATTCGGAACTCGCCATGCGCCATCTTGCCCACCCATGCTCTGCGGCGCATGACACCGCGATCCCGAAGCCTCTCCGTCCCTGTCGAGCAGCGCATCCACGTGATTCGCGGCGTCACGGTGATGCTCGACTCGGACCTTGCCGCGCTGTACGGCGTCACGCCAGGTGCACTGATGCAGGCGGTACGAAGGAACGCGGAAAGGTTCCCGTCCGACTTCGTATTTCAGCTTAATAATCATGATGTTACAAACTTGAAATCACAAACTGTGATTTCAAGTTTGGCGCAAAAGCATGGCGGCCGCCGCAGCCTCCCATACGCCTTCACCGAACAGGGCGTCGCCATGCTCTCAAGCGTCTTGCGCAGTCCCACCGCGGTGCAGGTCAACATCGAAATCATGCGGGCGTTCGTGCGCCTGCGCGGCGCGGCCGCCGTGAGTCGTGAACTCATTGCCCTGGTGAACAGCCTGGCAAAGCGAGTATCGGGGCACGATGTCGTGCTGCAGGACATCGTTAACACCATTCAGGAGATCCTGAAGTCCGCGCCCAACCAATCACGCCCGATCGGCTTCACTGCCGACCTCGACTGATCAACTCCCCGCGTACTTCTCCACCATCCGGTGATAGTGCTGCACCGCCGGCTCATTCCTTCCCAGCAGCAAGTGACTGTTCGCGCCGCAACCAAGGTTCTTCTGGATGCTGAACGCGAGCGAATAGTCCTCGTCGCGCACGGCGCGCAGCGCGAGATCGCTGAACGCTTCGGCGCTCGCGTTCTCGGCATCGCTTTGCGGCGGCGTCGCGGTCAGCACGGTCTGCCGCGTCAACGTGGTGTCGGACCGCGCGCCGGGGAAGATGTGGCTCACGAGGCAGTAGCCGCCGAGGATTCCGGACACCGACAGATTCGGGAAGCCGGCATGGATGCGCCGGATGCGCGATTCGGCATCGGCGGGGTCGGTGGGCGCGGTGTCGATGTCGCGCAGCGTGCGTCGCCCGAACACCATGCGCTGGTGCGGGCCATAGGCATCGTGGACGAGCAGGTTGCCGATGGTCTGCGAGCCCACGGTGGCGCCATGCACGGTGTCGTGATGGTAGACCTCGAGGTAGCCGTCCATCGTGACGCGCCAGCCGGCGCCGGCGAGATCACGCTGCGCGTACACGTGCCAATCATGCAGCCGCAGCGACTCGAGCAGTGGCGCGAAATCCCCGAGCCACGCGTCGATG
>JBIITU010000016.1:0-20077 GCA_044340335.1 Steroidobacteraceae bacterium | reverse complement strand
AACTCACGTCCAGGAGTGAGGCACACCCAGATGAGTCCGGCACGTTCGACGCAAGGCAGCGGCGTGAGGCCGAGCGTCGCGGTATCCACCGTGCCGAAGGTGTCGCGCGCGGTCAGGTTCACGAGTGCGCCCTGCCGGTCGTAGGTCCACGAGTGGTACGGGCACACGAAGCGCAGCGTGCGCCCCGCGCCGTCCGCGCACACCGGCGCGCCACGATGCCGGCAGGCATTCAGGAACGCGCGCAGCACGCCGTCGTTGCCACGCACGACGAGCACGGGCGTCTGTGCGACGGTCTGCGCGAGATAGCTGCCGGGCTCGGGCACTTCGAGGCTGAGCCCGAAGGTGATCGGCAGCTGCCTGAAGACGCGCTCGACATCGTGGGCATAGCGCGCTTCATCGGTGTAGTGCTCGATGGGCACGCGCATGACGTCGGCGGCCTGGTCGGTGGTGCCGGCCTTCAGATGCGCGAGCGCTCGCGCGGCCAGCGCGGGGGCGTCATGGGGAGAGCTCATGGCTGCCGAGTGTAATCCTCCGCACCCGCCGCCGGCCGCTGCAGCTTGCGGTGCTCGAACTTGTGCATGCCGATGTCGGCCAGCGTCTTCAGGATCGTGAACAGCAGGATGGTGCCCACGCCACCGCCCTGCGTCGCACCGAACAGGATCACGAGGTGCATCGGCACCACGCGCAGGTAGGGCATGAACATCAACGCGCCGAGGTTGGGTCGGCCCGCGAGATCGGCCGCGACATGCTCGCGATGCGACTGCCGGTGCGCGAGCACGAACGCCAGCGCGACGACCACGAGCAGGTTTGCATCGACGAAGTCGAACTGCTGCTGCGCGCTGCGCTGCATCAGGTACAGGAAGTAGCCACAGTGGAAGAAGCCATAGTGGAACGCGAAGAAGTTCGCGGCGCTGCGCTGGTCCTCGGGCGACTCGGTCGCCGGGCGATTGCCGAACTTCAATCCCTCGACGCTGAAGTCCTGCAGCAGCAGCATGCGCCGCCGCGCGTAGTAGCCGATCACGACGCTCTGGATCCAGAACGGCCACAGCAGTTCGACCACATCCCAGTCGAGCGCGATGGCCAGCACGGCGGCGAGCACGTTGCTCGCGACGATGCTCCACAGCGCGCGATCGGGCGGGGTGTCTTCGGCAGGTGCGGTCACGGGCGCGTTCCACGAGTCCTGGGTGCTGGGGGGAATCTACCCCTTATCGCTTCGCAAGAACCGGTAGCAATCGCCGTTCTGCTATGCGACACGCACGGTGACACATGGTGACGGCCGGGCGCTCGTATAGGATTTCCTCGTCGTATCGCTTGGCGACCGCATCTCATTCACGCTGCCTAGGAACACACGCATGCGTTACGCCGTCATCATCGAAAAGGGCCCAACGAGCTACGGTGCCTACGTCCCCGATCTGCCAGGCTGCGTGACGGTTGGCGCCACGCGGCAGGAAGTCGAGACCACTATCCGCGAAGCGATCGAGTTCCACATCGAGGGGCTGCGCAGCGAGGGCTTGCCGGTGCCGCCTGCTACCAGCGTAGTGACTTACGTCGAAGTCGCCGCCTGACTCCGCCTCCCCCTACCCCACCGCCCCCGCATCGACGGGCAGCGCCACGCCGCTGATCGACGCCGCCGCCTCCGAGCACAGGAACACCGCCGCACGCGCGATGTCGTCCGCGCTCGCGAGTTTGCCCATCGGGCTGTGGCTCGCGAGCATCGCGAGGTACTGCGGTTCGTCCTGGCCGGGCAGCAGGTTGCCGCGCAGCATGTCGGTGGGCACGGCGCCCGGCAGGATCGCATTCGCGCGGATGCCCTGCGGCCCGCCGGCCTTCGCGGCGACGCGCGTCAGCATCAGCGTCGCGGCCTTCGACGCACAGTACGCGCCGCCCTGCGGAAATGGCGTCACCGACGCACCCGAGCAGATGTTCAGGATCACGCCACCGCGGCCGTGCATCGCGCGCAGCGCCTCGCGCACGCCGAGGAACGCACCATCGGTGTTGATCTCGAAGTGCCGCCGCCAGGTCGCCAGCGGCATGTCGCGCAGCTCGATGTTGGGCTGATACCAGCCGGCGTTGTTGACGAGCACGTCGATCGGATGACCGGCACTCGCGGCGTCGGCGAACACGCGAGTCCAGTCGGCTTCGGCGGTCACGTCGTGCGCCACGATGCCATCCGCGGCGCGCAGGTCGGTCGCGATCACCCGCGCGCCGGTCGCGCGAAAGTGGCGCGCCATGCAGCTGCCGAGACCGCCCGCGGCGCCGGTGATCAGGACGGTGCTGGTGGCGAGTTTCTTCATGTTTGGCCTCGTTATACGGCGTGCCCGCAGCGGCTCGCAATACGACGATAGCGCCATCCGAGTTCGGGGCACCCAGTCGGTCGTGCCGGCTCTCATCTGGTGGCCACTTGCATGCGTCTGGACGTCGAAAGCGCGATCATTCCCATGGAGAAGCTGCGCGACTACCTTCTTTCGCGCACCCACCCGATTGGTCGCTACAAAGCCACGTTCTTCCTGAATCTCGGGTACTCGCAGGATGAATGGAAGCAGCTCGAACTGGATCTACGTCGCTTGCTGACCGGCAACACCTCCGAACCCGCAGATGTCTCTCCCTATGGCCTTAAGTTCATTGTTAGAGGGAGCGTGCTGACCCCGTCGGGGCGATTGGCTCGCGTTATCACCGTCTGGACTATACTGAGCGGGGAAACAGCTCCCCGCTTCGTCACCGCTTACCCCGAGGAGTAGGCCATGCCATTCGCCATCCTTGATTCAGTGGTTGTGCTCGCCGATCAGCCGCAACATGGATTGAAGTGCGGGGACATCGGCGCGGTGGTTCACGTGTATTCACCGGAGCGCGTTGAAGTCGAGTTCGTGCGTGCGTCGGGTCACACGCAGGCGGTGGTGACTCTTTCAGTGGATCAACTCCGCCCGGTCGGTCCTCGTGACCAACTTGCCGTGCGGCAACTGGACGCAGCTTAGCCGCGCGCTACTCGCGCCCCTGCTCCCCCGCGCGCCGGCCACCGCTGGCAAGGCAGTCCTCGAGCGTTCGATAGGCCTTGAAGTACAGCAGCTGCAGGTAGCCGCCGTCGGCCGCGGTATAGCAAATGCCATCGCGCGGCGCTGCATGCGCCTAGCTTACGGCCTGCTCCTGCCCGCGCAACTGCGCTGGCATCTTCGGCGGAAACGCCTCTTCGTACCGCGCCGCAGGCAGCAGGTCGAAGATCAGGTGGATCCGGTCATGCTCGCCATCGTTGTGCGCTTCATGGATCTGCTTGTTGTCGAACCACCAGAGCTCGCCTTCGCGCATCCGCACGGCCTCGTCGCCGGCCTTGAGCCACGAGCCATCGGTCGAGCGGAGCACGTAGTGATAGCGATTGCGCAGCCGGTAGTAGTCGCCGCGGTCGGTGTGCGGATACACGCGTCTGCCGGCGGGCAGGCAGACGATCTTCGCGCGGCTCAGGTGGCTGTTGAGGCTCAGCGCGGTCTGCTCGAGCAGCGCCCGCGCAAGCGGGTAACTCGCGGAGCCACCGGTCCAGCGACTCTCATGCACGTCGCGGCGCTTGCGCTCGCCGATCGCGGATTTGCGCAGGCCACGCAGCGGAATGGCGAGCGCCTCGCGCTGCACGGCAATCTTCTGCTGCCGCCCGGTGGCGGTGGCCCATGCTCCATCGACCCTGGCGATCTCATCGAGGAACGGCTGCGGGTCGATACCTGACTGGATCAACTTGAAGTACTGCATGCCCGGACAACGGACCGGTCGCGGGTTTATTCCCGCCCCGACCGGCCGTTCGGCCAGCTCAGCGCCCCGTCGACCAGCTATAGCGCAGACCGAGCTGCAGGCTGCGCTCGCGGGCGGCCGGCGCCTCGCCGATCCGCTGGCGCCAGTTCAGGTCGCTGTCGACCTCAAGCCACTCGGCGCTGATCTCGAGCGACGGCCGGGCCTGCCAGGTCCAGGCCAGCGACCAGGCATCGCCGCGCTCGCGGCCCAGCGGCACGGGAAACACCGTTTCGCTCTGGTCCATGCTGAAGGTGTCGATGCGCGCCGCAAAGCGGTGCGCCCCGAGTTGCTGCGCGACGAGCAGGAACGCCGCATCGAACGACCAGCGATCATGCCGATCAGGACCGACGAAGGTGCTGCCGTTGAGCCATTGCGCGATCAGCGTCGTCTGGGTCGCCGTCTCGTAGCGGGCGCCGAGCGACACGAAGCGGGTTTCCCAGCCGTAGTCGTTGATGCTGGCATCGAACGAAGCCGGGTCGGCTCGGTTGTCATACCAGAGTGCGCGCAGCTCGAGGCGATCGGCCTGCCGCGCATAGGCGTGCACGTAATAGCCGGGGCGGTCGTCGATTTCTTCGAAGATCACGCGCTGCTCGGGACCGGGCAGCAACGGCAAGGTACCGATGCGCCCGAACAGCGGCGTCTGCCGATCATGCAGCGCCCAGCCGCGCGTGGCGATGATGATGCCGACCGGGTCATTCCACCCGTACACCGCCGCGCCGACGCCGACATCGATGTCCGCCGCCGGCCCGGCGCCGCTGTACTCGAGCCGGTATTCGGCGCCGATCGTGCGCAGCTCCTCGCCGACCCATGTGTTGAGCGCCGAGCTGCTGTGGAAGTACGGGTTGGTCCAGCCCGCAGCGCGATGCTCGAGCGAGATCGGTGCATAGAACGCGCCGATCTTCGCGCGCTGCCGCCACGCCGACTGCGGCACCGGGCGCCATTCGAGGAAGGCCTCGGTCAGGTCGATGGGGTTGTGGTCATCACCGCTCCACGCGGAGGCGTCGACGCTCGCATGCCACGATTCGCCGAGTGCATTGCGCCAACCGACGCGTACGCGGCCGAGCTGCAGGCCGTCGTCACCGTCGTCGAAGCGCAGCTTGCCGAGCCCGCCATCGAGGAACGAGCGGCGCCCGTCGCTCGCGACAGCGCGGGCATCAAGCGTCACGTCGAACTGGCCGTAGGCGCTCGCCGGCGCGGGTCCGCACAGGAATGCAGCCGCCGTTGCGGACATCGCAATGCATGTCAATCGTGTGTTGCGCATGATCAAGCTTCCTTGCTTTACAGGCGTGCGTATCAGTAGGCGTCCCAGCTGGCGGGCTTGGCGCTGCGGGGTGCCGGTCGCAGCGCGGCGGCGGCGCGCACGGTCAGCTTCTGCACGTCGCCGTCTGCCGCGATCTCGACGCGTTGTTCGACCAGGCCCTGCCGTTCTCGCAGTCGCGGATGCCAGAGGTTCAGCGTGTACGCACCCGGACGCACGGCGGCCGCGCGCCACGCGCCGTCCGCATCGGTGCGGCCGTAGTGCTGGCCGTCGGTGACGACGATGTACGCGCGCATCTCGTCGTGGATGTTGCATCCGAGCGTCGCGATGCCGGCCTGCGGGAAGTCGACCGGGGGATACGGCTCGCCTCGATACAGCGGCAGCTGGAAGCGGCGGATCGGCGAGAACGAATACACCTGGTGGCTGATCGGATCGCTGTTCGGGAAGGTGACGCGCGAGCCGACCGGCACGACGAGCACATCCGGGACGAAGCGGCGATCGAGCTGGTCCATGACGGCGTCGACGGCGGGCGCGCTCGGGCGGCCGGCATCCAGCGCGCGCAGCATGACCACGGCGCCGACCACGGGCTTGCCGTCGACCTGCTCGAAGCGCAGCTCGACGCCGCGGCCCTGCGCGAGCGTCGTCCCGGCCAGCCATAGCGCGGCGCACCACACGGCATGGCGGATCGCTGCACGGGTCGGTGCGGGGCGTGGCTGAGCAGTGCTTCGCAGATCGGTGCAGTGGTGGTCGCGGGACATCGCGGGTGTCCATAACATCGTCAAATCGCATTAGACCGGCGGCCATGCGCACCTTTCGAAACAGGCTTCTCATCCTGATCATCGGCCTCGTGATCGGCGCCCAGACTGTGACGCTCGTCGCATCGCTGGCGCGCACTGAAGCCCTGGTGCAGGACCGTGCCAGCGCACAGCTCGCGGCAGGCGCGCTGCTCGCGCGCGAGATCATCGTCAGCCAGTCACGGCAGCTCGGGACTGCCGTTACGGTGCTGGCCGCGGACTTCGGCTTGCGCGAGGCGGTGGCGCTCGGCGACGCGCCGACGATCGAGTCCGCCGTCACGAACCACGGCGCGCGGATCGGCGCGCAGCTGAAGATCGTGCTCGATGTGGACGGGGTGCCCATTTCCGTCTCGGGCGCGCGCGGTCCGTTCGATGTCAACGCCGCAACCATGCTCCTGTCCGGCGGCAGCGATGCGATGTCCGATGCCAGCTTCCTGGAACTGGGCGATACCGTCTACCAGGTGTTCGTGGCGCCGCTGCGCGCCCCTGACCTGATCGGCTGGGTCGCGCTCGGCTTCGCCATCGACGACCGCTTCGCGCGACAGATCGGCTCACTGGTCGATGTCGACGTGACGCTGCTCGCGGGCAGCGGCGAGCAGACCCATATCGCAGCCTCGACGCTGTTGTCCACGGCGCGCGCGCCGTTGCTCGCTGCCGCCCAGACCCTGCTCGGCTCGACGACGCCGCAGCGCATCGGCACCGGTGACGACGCCGCGCTGGCCAGCGCCGTGCGGCTGTCGCGCGGCGAACTTGCCGTTCACATAGCGCTGCAGAAGCCCATGCGAGCTGTCGACGCGCCGTACACGGAGCTCGCGCGCACTCTGTTCGCGATCGTGCTGGTCACGGCGCTCGCCGCGGTCGGGCTCGCATGGTTCATGGGACGCAGCGCAGTGCGGCCGATCGACCGTCTGGTCGCCGGTGCCCGGCGCATTTCACGCGGCGACTATTCGGCCACGGTCGAGGCCAGCGGCGGCGAGGAACTCGAGCGCCTTGCAAGCACGTTCAATGCGATGCAATCCGGCATCGCCGAGCGCGAGGCGCGCATCCTGCGCTTTGCGACCCATGATGCGGTCACGGGACTGCCGAACCGGCGCCATGCCGAAGAATGGATCACGAAACAGCTGTCCACCGCCGACGCAACGCTCGCGCTGTTGGTCCTGCGCGTGACCAACCTGCCGGAACTGTCGACGACGCTCGGCGCGACGATCGCCGATGATGCGATCCGCGAGCTCGGCGCGCGCCTGCAGCAGCTCGGCGGCAGCAATCCAATGGTCGCTCGCATCGACGGCGCCCACCTGCTGTACGCCGAACGCGGGCTCGGCGCCGTGCGCGCCGAGGTGGTCGCCGCGGATGCACTGACACGCATCGGTGCGCCGCTGCGGCTCGCGCACATCGCGGTGCAACCGGCGCTGAGTTGCGGCGTGTCGCTGGCGCCAGAGCACGGTCGGGACGGCGCGGAACTCCTGCGGCGCGCCGAAGCCGCGCTCGAGCTCGCGGAGGCGCATCCGCGCCGCGTTGCGGTTTTCGACCCGGCCACGGATCAGGCGCAACGCCGTCGGCTGCAGCTGGGCGCCGACCTGCCGCCAGCGATCGAGGCCGACCAGCTCAGCATCGTGTTCCAGCCCAAGGTCGCGTTCGACCGCCGGCGCATCGTCAGCGCCGAAGTGCTGACGCGCTGGATCCATCCGACCTTCGGCTTCGTTCCACCGCCGGAGTTCGTCGAAGTCGCGGAGCAGACCGGCGCATCGGGTTTGCTGTCGCGCTGGGTGCTGCGGCGCGCGTTGCGCGAGATCGCCGCCTGGGGCGGAGACGGCCTCGAGATAGACATCGCCGTGAATCTCTCCGCATCCGACATCATCGACCCGACGCTGCCGGACTACATCCTGCGCGAGCTGGGGCAGCACGGCATCGCGGCCTCGCGCCTGATCCTCGAGATCACCGAGAGCGCGTTCATGCGCGATGCCGGCACCGCATCGCGGCACATGGAGTACCTGCGCGTCGCCGGCGTGCGCTTCTCGATCGACGACTTCGGCACGGGGTACTCATCGCTGTCGCAGCTGCAGAAGTTGCCGGTCGATGAACTGAAGATCGACCGCTCGTTCATCATTGCCGCGGACCAGGACCCGGGGAACCGCGCCGTCGTGCGCACCATCATCGATCTCGGCCACAGCCTGGGGCTCAAGATCGTCGCCGAAGGCGTCGAGACCGAGGCGCACTGGCGCTGGCTGGCCGAGTCCGGTTGCGACCTCGCGCAGGGCTACCTGATCAGCAGGCCAGTCCCGGCGGCCGAGTTCGCGCAGCTGTGCCGTGACACCCGCGCGCGCCTCGGCGAGGACCCGACCGCGACGCAGTTCGTGCGCGAGTTCAGCGCGCGCGGCGGTGCGTGACGGACGACCGTTCGTTCAGTCGGGTAGGGAGTACGCGACAAAGTGGTCGCCGCGTGCTCTCGCACTATTGGGATCGGGGGCGTTTGACCTAGGGTAGGCTCTCGCGCTTGCGGGTGTCCCGTTTACAACGCGCGCACCCGCGCCCAGGTCATACCGAAATATTGAACAGAATCGGGGGTATACAGGTGAAAAAGACCATGAATCAGACGTCACCAGCACAGATGTTGCGTCCGCGCATCACGCGCGGCATCACCGCCGCGGTCGCCGCGCTGGTGGCCGGAGCCGCAGCGCTCCCCGCCATGGCGCAGGACGACGCCGGCGCAGGCCTGCTCGATGAAGTCATCGTCACGGCCCGCAAGAAGACCGAGACGCTGCTGGACATTCCGGTCGCGGTCACCGCGTTTTCGGCTGCCGACATCGAAGCCAAGGGCATCGAGGGCCTGGCGGACGTCGCGTTGTTCACACCGGGCCTCACCTACTTCGAAGCGCTGAACAGCGCGCTCGGCACGCCCGTCGTACGTGGCATCGCGCAGACCAACCTCAACAGCCCGGATCGCAACGTCGCGGTGTTCTACGGCGGCGTGTACCTGGCGAACCTCAGCGCGTCGAACCTCGAGATCCTCGACGTCGAGCGCATCGAAGTGGTCAAGGGACCGCAGTCGGCACTGTACGGCCGCAACGCCTTCAACGGCGCGATCAACTACGTGCCCGCGTCGCCGACCGATGAATTCACGGGCAAGGTCGAAGGCACGCTCGGCTCTGACGAGCGCTACGAGGCGCGCCTGGTGCTGTCGGGTCCGCTGACCGAGACGCTGTCGGGCCGCATCGCGATGAGCTACAACGAATTCGATGGCAGCTGGAAGAACGCGGCGGAGCCGGGCAACAACATCGGCGGCTACGAGAGCAAGAACGTCTCGGGCATGCTCGAGTGGAAGCCCAGCGACAACTTCTCCGCGCGCCTGTTTGGCTTCTTCACCGACGACTTCCGCGAACAGGGTGCGGCCTATTTCGCGTCGGCCAACAACTGCGGTCCGCGCGGCCGCCCGCTGTCGGCGGTCTGCGGCGAGATCCCGGTGCGCGACACGCTGTCGATCAACCCGTTCACCGAGGGCCTGTATCGCGAAGTGCTGCTGACGGCACTCGAGCTCGACTACAACTTCGGCCCGGTGCGGCTGAAGTCCGAAACCGCGCTGTATGACGCCGACGTCGACATCTTCACCGACTACGACCTCAACGGCACCGGCGCGACCTACGACATCATCCGGCTGGCTGACGTCGCGACGTTCACCTACTTCGGCGCGCCGGCGCTGCGTCGCCAGGCGGTGCCGCAGTACAACGGCCAGGGCATCGGCAAGAACAAGACCTTCAGCCAGGAGCTGCGCCTCGAGCGCGCCACTGAGAGTCCGTTCCAGTGGGCCGTCGGCGCGTTCTACTTCGAGAACGACTACAACGCCGCGACCGGTGCGGTCTGGGATGCGCGGGTGCTGAATCCGGGCGAGATCCCGCGCAGCGGCATCCCGGGCTTCACGACGATCCCCGGCATCGTCAGCACGACGCCGCGCAACGTGCTGATCACCGGCGACAACGTCCGTCTCGACAAGCAGCAGTCGATCTTCGGTTCATTCGAGTGGGACCTCGACGACAAGTTCACGTTCGGCGCCGAGCTGCGCCGCGACAAGGAAGACCGCCAGCAGTTCAACCGGCTGATCGGGCCGAGCACGCTGCAGCAGGCTGAGTTCAGCTACACGACGTGGCGCGCACATGCCGACTTCGCCGCGTCGCCGTCGCAGAAGTTCTACGTCTCTGCCGCCAAGGGCGTGATCTCCGGCTACTTCAACGTCACGTTCGACACCGTCGCGCGCGTGCCGGTGCCGCCGGAACTGCAGAGCTACGATCCGGCCGAGAACAAGACCTATGAGCTGGGCTGGAAGGCGGAATGGATGAATCGGCGCCTCGCGACCGAAGTCACGCTGTTCCTGATCGACTACGACGGCATCCAGATCAACGCAACGCCGCCGCCGCCGCTGCTGACCAACATCGTGCAGAACATCGGTGAAGCGGAATCGAAGGGCATCGAAGTCAACGCCAACTTCGCGATCACCGACCGCTGGCGCGTGGGCGCGACCTACGCCTTCACGCCGACCGAGTTCGGCAGCCCGACGCCGGAGCCGGGCGTGGCCCGCTACTGCGGCTCGCCGCAGGGCTTCGGGCTGGGCTTCTGCCCGTCGGTGGTGTTCAACGGCCAGACGCTGCCGGATGTCGGCGGGCAGTCGCTGCCGCGCGCGCCGGAACTCACGGCCAGCGCCTACACCTCGTTCGAAATGCCGCTGAACAACGACTGGGAGTTCTACGGCCGCACGGACGTCAGCCACATCGGCAAGGCCTACACGCTGAGCTGGAACCTGGCCGAGATCGCGCCGCGCACGCTGGTCAACGCGCGCTTCGGCGTGCGCCGCGGACCGCTGGATGTCGCGCTGTGGGGCCGCAACATCTTCGACGAGAAGTATGTGTCCGCCGTGATCTTCCAGCCTAACTTCGCGACTGTGCAGTTCCTGCCGAACGTCAGCCAGGGTGAACGCGCCACCTACGGCCTGACGGCGTCCTGGAGCTTCGGGGCGAAGTAACGACTGTGCCAGGGGGCGCCCGGTTCCCGGGTGCCCCCATGGCAGCCCCCTGTATGGGGCTGCATCGCTGATACTGGCCGCCCGCGCCCGCCGCGCTCGCCGCCGAATCTATAATCCCCGCCATCAACTCTTGCGGGGACCTCCATGCCTTCTCCCATTCGCCCCCTGTGGGCGGGCCTTGCGGCGTTCGCCGTGACCGCCTGCGCCCACACGCCGACATCGAACGAGCCCAGCACCATGAACACCCTCCCCACTGCGCCGGTCGCAGCGCAGATTCCGCATCAGGTCGAGTCGCCCAATGGCTCACGCAGCGACGAGTACTACTGGTTGCGCGACGACGAGCGCAAGAACCCCGAGATGCTCGCGTACCTGAACGCCGAGAACGCGCACACCGATCGCATGCTCGCGCCGATCGCACCACTGAAGCAGCAGCTGTTCAACGAGATCGTCGGGCGCATCAAGCAGGATGACGCCAGCGTGCCGTACCGCAAGGACGGCTACTGGTATTACACCCGCTATGAGACCGGCAAGGAGTATCCGATCCACGCGCGCCGCGCCGGCAGCATGGAAGCACCCGAGCAGGTGCTGCTCAATGTCAACGAGATGGCCGAAGGCAAGGACTTCTTCCAGGTCGACGAGATGGAAGTGAGCCCGGACGGCAAACTGCTGGTCTGGGCGGAAGACGAAGTGGGCCGGCGCCAGTACGTGCTGCGCTTCAAGGACCTCGCCACCGGCGCCGTGCTGCCGGACCGGATCGAGAACGCCGAGCCCAACATGGTCTGGGCCGCCGACAACCGCACCATTCTTTACGTCGAGAAAGACCCGCAGACGCTGCTGGGCTACAAGGTGCGCAAGCACGTGCTCGGCACCGACCCGAAAGACAACCCGCTGGTCTGGGAACAGACCGACGAGAGCTTCTACACCGGCGTCGGCAAGACCAAGGACGATCGCTATCTCGTGATCGGCACGCAGAGCACGGTGTCGAGCGAGTACTGGTATGCCGATGCCGCCGATCCGAAGCTCGAGTTCAAGCTGTTCCTCGCGCGCGAGCGCGACCATGAATACCAGGTGGAGCACTTCGACGGTCGCTGGATCGTGCGCACCAACTGGCAGGCGAAGAACTTCCGGGTCGTCGAAGTCGCGCGCGGCAACGAAGCGAAACGCGACACCTGGCGCGACCTCGTGCCGCACGACCCGCAGGGTTTCGTGCATGGCTTCGACGTTTTCCGCCGCTTCATGGCGGTGGAACTGCGCACCGGCGGCGTGCGCCGCATCCTGCTGCGGCCGTGGAAGGCGCCCGCGGTGAACGCTGCGCGCGGCATGCGCGAGACCTTCATCACCGCCGACGAACCGACCTACACGATGGCGCTGGGCACGAACGAAGAGATCGACACCGACACGGTGCGCTACATCTACACCTCGCTGACGACGCCGGGCACCACCTACGACCTCAACACGGTGACCAGCGAGCGCACGCTGATGAAGCGCGAGCCCGTGCTCGGCGACTTCGACCCGGCCAACTATGTCAGTGAGTACGTGTGGGCGACGGCGCGCGACGGCGCGAAGGTGCCGGTGTCCATCGTCTATCGCAAGGGCACGCCGCGCGACGGCACGGCGCCGATGCTGCAGTACGCCTACGGTTCCTACGGCCTGTCGATGGACCCGACCTTCTCGATCTCGTTGCTGTCGCTGCTCGATCGCGGCTTCGTCTACGCGCTCGCGCACATCCGCGGTGGCCAGGAAATGGGCCGCGCCTGGTACGAGGACGGCAAGCTGCTGAAGAAGATGAACACCTTCACGGACTTCATCGATGTCACGCGTTACCTGGTGGCGCAGAAGTACGCGGACCCGAAACGCGTGTTCGCGCGCGGCGGTTCGGCCGGCGGACTGCTGATGGGCGCGATCTCCAACCTCGCGCCGCAGGACTACCGCGGCATCGTCACGCTGGTGCCGTTCGTCGATGTCGTCACGACCATGCTCGATGAGAGCATTCCGCTGACGACCAACGAGTTCGACGAATGGGGCAACCCGAAGCAGAAGCCGTTCTACGACTACATGCTGTCGTACTCGCCGTACGACAACCTGAAGCGCCAGGATTACCCGGCGATGTATGTCCAGACCGGCCTGTGGGACAGCCAGGTGCAGTACTGGGAGCCAGCGAAGTACGTCGCGCGGCTGCGGCAGATGAAGACCGATGACAACCTGCTCGTGTTCCGCGTCGAAATGGAAGCGGGCCATGGCGGCAAGTCCGGCCGCTTCCGTCGCTTCGAGGAAGTCGCCGAACAGTACGCGTTCGTGGTCAGCGAGGCGGGCCTCGCGAACTGAGGCTCAGGCCGATGCGATCGGCTCGCTGAAGTTCAGCTCGATCTTCAGTCCGACTGGATCGTGCAGCACGACCTGCGTGAAGCCCATCTGCGGATAGGGCTTCACGCGGTGTTCGATGCCGAGCTGCGCGAGTCGCGCACAGACGCCCGCGAGATCAGTGGCGCTGAAGGCGATGTGGTCGATGGGCGTGGCCTGCGCCGCAGGCGCGCGCCCGTTGCCGTCGAGCCCTGCGCGGTCGAGCAGTGTCAGATGTACCAGCGGCCGCTCGCCGGCATACAGCCAGTACAGCGTGCGACCGGCGGCGTCGAACTGCCGATACACCAGCCCCAGCGCATCGACATAGAAGGCGACGACCGCGTCGAGCTGTGCGCGCGGCACGACCAGGTTGCAGTGATTGAGCTCGAGAACGCTCAGGGACGCGGGCCGCCGGCGATCTTCGTGATCGGGCAACGATCGGGCTCCGGGCGTCGCAGCAGATACAGGCACAGGCCGGCGAGGCCGGCACCGACCAGCCCCGTGACCAGCGTGAAGCCGGTGAAGAGCAGCGTGACCAGGTAGCCGAGTGCGATCGTGCCGACGCACTGCAGTTTCGCGATCCGCGTCATCGCGCGGTTCTCGACCCAGTTGCGCAGCGTCGGCCCGAAGCGCGGGTGGTCCAGCAGCTTGGCACGCAGCTCGGGCGAGCCCTTGCCATAGGCCCACAGGCCGATGATCAGGAAGATCGTGGTGGGCAGCAGCGGTACGAAGGCGTTGAACAGCCCGATCGCGACGCTGGCCGTGCCCAGCGCGCGCCACAGCCGCGCGCTGCGTCGCGACGCAGGCGCGTGCGGCGGGCTCGGCGGAGGTGTGGCGGCAGGATCCATGGAGCGCAGTCTAGAGGCTGATGGCGGGCGGGCGCCAATCCACAGCGCCTATCGCAAGGCTCGGACCGGCCTATCGGTTCACAGTTCGCGCTGAATCAGAGTTTGTCGTACTTGCGGGCACTGCCCTTCGACCGCTCGACCGGATACTTGAGCGCGTTCTTGCCGATCTTTTCACGCGCCGCCGCCAGCAGGTCGACATCCAGCCGGTCGGCGAGGCGCACCAGGTAGAGCAGCACGTCGGCCATTTCGTCCTGCACCGCGGCGCGTTGCGCGGGCGACAGCTGCGTGGATTCCTCCGGCGTCAGCCACTGGAACGGCTCGAGCAGTTCGGCCGCCTCGACCGCGAGTGCCGCCGCGAGGTTCTTCGGTGTATGGAAGCGGTCCCAGTCGCGCTCGGCGACGAAGGCTCGCTGCGCATCGCGCAGCGATTCGAGCGTATCGGCAGGCATCGGCATCTCCGTGGCCCGCGCGAATCGGGCCGAACTGCGCCGATTCTCCCCCGACTGCGCCGGGCGGTCGAGCGGCACACTCGCCGCCTCAGCCTCTGGAGCTTCTGATGACTGATCCCTTGTCTGTGTGTGGAGGTTTGTGTAGCGTTTCACACATGGCTACCAATCTCGACATCGATCCCGCACTGATCGACCTTGCACTCGAAGTCAGCGGCGAGCGCACCAAGAAAGCCGCCGTCACGCGAGCGCTCGAAGAGTTCATCGCGCGGCGCCGTCAGCGCGATCTGCTCGACCTGTTCGGCAAGGTCGATTGGGACCCGCGCTACCACCCGAAATCCCAGCGCTCGCGGAAATGACGCTGTTCGTGGACACCAGCGTGTGGTCACTCGCGTTGCGGCGCGACAACCCGCCGGTTGCAGCTGGGCTGCAAGCCGCCGTCGCCGCGCTGCGCGCGGCGCTGCAACGGGGCGATGCGATCGTCACAACCGGATTGATCCTGCAGGAACTGCTGCAGGGCGTAGTGCAGCAACGCAGTCGCGAGCGCATCGTCGAGCACTTCAGTGCGCTGGCCTGCCTGATGCCCGACCGCGACGATCATGCGCAGGCAGCCCTGCTGCACACGCGTTGCCGCCAGCGCGGCGTGCAGGTCGGCACGATCGATGCACTCCTCGCGCAGCTTTGCATCCGCCACCAGCTGACGCTGCTGACGACCGACCGTGATTTCGGCGCGATCGCGCGGCTCGAGTCGAAGCTGAGGCTCGCGCCTGCCTGAGTTCAGGTCTCCTCGCGCCGCAACCACTTCTCGACCGCGGGCGGCGCGTAGGTCTCGAAGCGCGCCAGCAACGCATCGACCTCGCGTTCGACGCAGAGCATGCCGCGTTGCTCGGCCCGGATGAAACCGCTCGCGGTCGCGTGATCCAGGAAGCGCACGAGGTCGTCGTAATAGCCAGCGACGTTCAGAAGGCCGCAGGGGCGCCGGTGCAGGCCAAGCTGCGCCCAGGTCCAGATCTCGAACAGTTCCTCGAAGGTGCCGATGCCGCCGGGCAGCGCGATGAAGCCTTCCGACAGATCCGCCATTTTCTGCTTGCGCTCGTGCATCGACGCCGTGACATGCAGCGCCGTCAGCTCGGCGTGGGCGATCTCCTTGCGCACCAGCATCTGCGGGATCACGCCGATCACGCGCCCGCCGTGTTCGAGCGCGGCGTTGGCGACATGCCCCATCAGCCCGACCTGCGCACCGCCGTAGATCAGATCGATGCCGCGCTGCGCGAGCGCGCGGCCGAGTGCGCGCGCGGCCGCGACGTACTCCGGGCGGTTGCCATCGTTCGAACCACAGTAGACACAGACGCTGCGCATCAGGGGCTCCGGTCGCGCTCAGCGGCGCGGCTGCCGCAACGCGGCGACGACAACCAGGGCGTGCAGCGTTCTCATATCTGCGAACTTTACCTGCTGTCGCCGCATGCCGACGCAATTCGCGCGAACTTCGGGCCACGACCCAGCATCAAATAGAGCGTCCCCACAATGAGGATCTCCTGCATGCCACACCGTCACGTCGCTCGCACGCTGGCCGCACTGTCGCTGACGGCATTCGGTGCCGTCGCGCTCGCGCCTGCGGCACAGGCCGCCGACAACGGCATCTATCTCGGCGCCGGCTTCACACAGGCGAAGGTCGACGACCTCACGACGCAACTGGATCTGGACGACGAGAGCTTCAAGATCATCGCGGGCTTCCGGCCGCTGGATTCCTTCGGCGTCGAGGTGAACTACATCGATCTCGGCAGCGACAGCGTGACACTCGGACCGCTGACCATCGACGGCCAGAGCAAGGCGTACGCCGCATTCGCCGTCGGCTACCTGCCGATCGCGGTTGTCGACCTGTATGCGAAGGCTGGCCTGGCTCGCTGGGAAACCGAAACCACCAGCAGTGCTCTGGGCCGGTTCAAGGACGACGGCACCGAGTTCGCCTGGGGAGCCGGCGTGCAGGCCCGCCTCGGCAGCCTTGCCGTGCGCCTCGAGTACGAGAGCTTCGATGTCGGCAGCAGCGCCCGGTCCGAGCTGATCAGCGTCGGCGCGACCTGGACCTTCCTGTAACACCCGCTGTGGCGAAAATTTGTGGCGCGAACGCGACACTACCTTCGCCAAGCATCTGATTCGTAAGGATTTATTTTTTCGCTCACGATTGAACTCTGCCGACAGTCATGGGTCTTATCCCATGAGCACTTTGGTGCTCCCCGCTTCCCTCCCTGAGCGGGTATAACCCGGTCCAACGAGACCTGTGCCGGGTTAGTCTGGCCCCGGTGGTTCACTCCACCGGGGTTTCTTTTTTGAGCATGCCGGCGAGCACTTTCTGGGCCGCCTCGACCCCTTCGCCGCCGTGTGCCGACAGCAGCTGCACGCCAGTGTCGGTCGACAACGCCGCGCGCGCCGCCTTCAAAGCCGCCGACTTTTCCTGCTGATTGAGCTTGTCGACCTTGGTCAACAGCACATGCACGGGCCGGCGGGCCGGATCCGCCCAGTCGATGAGCTCGCGGTCTTCATCGCGCACGCCACGACGCGCGTCGATGATCAGCATCAGGCCGGCCAGCGACGCCCGCTCGCGCAACGCATCGATCAGCGGCACCCAGATTCTGCGCTCCGACGCATGCACCTCGGCATAGCCGTAGCCCGGCAGATCGACGATCCGCTGCCCCGGCGCGAGCTCGAAGTAGTTCAGCAGGCGGGTGCGGCCCGGCAGTTTGCTGGTCCGCGCCAGCGCGTTTCGACCCGTCAGGGCATTGATCGCGCTCGATTTCCCGGCATTCGAGCGACCGGCAAACGCCACCTCGGCGCCGTGATCGGCCGGAAACTGTGGCACCGAGGCCACGCTGAGCAGGAATTGGGCCTTCGGAAATCGCGACATTCCTTAGTGTACAATTTCTGCTCTTTCGCCCCTTGTTTTTGGAGCCGGATCAGTATGTTGAGGTCGATTCGCACTGCTGCCCTCGCCGCCCTGGCGGCCGCCCCGTTACTGACCCTGTCGCTCGTGCCGACCGCGGCTCAAGCCGGCGATGCGGAAGCTGGTGCCGCGAAAGCCGGCGCCTGCCTCGCCTGCCATGGCGTCAATGGCAACAGCTCGAATCCCGAGTGGCCGAGCCTCGCCGGCCAGAACGCGGCCTACGCCGCCGAGCAGTTGCGCATGTTCCGCGATGGCAAGCGCGTCAACGTGCTGATGTCCGCGATGGCCGTGGGGCTCAGCGACGAAGACATCGCCGACATCGCGGCCTACTACGCGGCGCAGACGCCGGCAGGCCTCGAAGCCGATCCGAGCTACTGGCAGGCGGGCGAAGCGTTGTACCGCGCCGGCGACCGCACGCGCAACATTCCGTCGTGCAAGGCATGCCACGGTCCGGTTGGCAAGGGCAATCCGGGCTCGGGCTATCCCGCGCTGCGCGCGCAGCATTCGGTCTATACCGTCAAGCAGTTGAACGACTACGCGGCTGAGCAGCGCTATGTCGATGCCGAAGGCAACAAGCAGCGGTCGCGCAACGGGCACATGATGGTGACGATCTCCAAGCGCCTGACGGCCGACGACATGCGCAATCTCGCCTCCTACATCCAGGGCATGCGCTGATGAACGCGCTGCGCACGAGCACGAGCGCGCTGCTGTTCGCGGCACTGCTCGCCGGCTGCGCGCAGCCGGAATCGCCGGCACCCGTGCCGGAGCCGGCGGCCGCCACGGAAACCCCGGTCGACGCAGCTCCGGCGGAAGCGACTCCCGCGGATGCTGCTCCTGCCGAGGCAGCTCCTGGGGACGGCCCGCCGGATGTCGATGCTGGCGCAGCCGCGCCTGCTGACGCCGCCGCTCCGCCGGCCGCAGCCGCACCGGCCGCGGCCCAGCCGATCCAGCTCGCCGCGGCAACGTCGGTCGGCAACGGCCAGTTCATCGCGGGCCGCGATTACGTCGTGCTGACGCCGACGCGCCCGACCGATGTCGATGCCGGCAAGGTCGAAGTGCTCGAGTTCTTCGCCTACAGCTGCGTGCACTGTTTCGAGATCGATCCGATCCTCGAGAACTGGAAGAAGAACAAGCCGGCCAATGTCGAGTTCTCGCGCGTGCCCGTGACCTGGGGCCCGCAGGCCAACTGGCATGCGCGGTTGTTCTTCACGCTGCAGGTGCTCGGCCAGCTCGACAGGCTGCACAACAAGGTGTTCGACACCTTCCATCGCGGTGGCAATCCGCTGCTCGGCAACGATGAGGAAGCCACGCTGCGCGTCCAGCGCGCGTGGGCGGAAGCCAACGGCATCGACGGCGCAGCGTTCGAGCGCGAGTGGAAGGGCTTTGCGGTGACCACCGCGATGCAGCGCGCCAATCAGCAGCTGCGCCGCTACCCGATCTCGGGCACGCCCGCGGTCGCGGTTGCTGGCAAGTACCTGACCAACGTGCCGCACTCTCGCGTGCCGGCGCTGCTCGACGCGCTCGCGGCCGCCGAAACGCGCCGCTGATCGGCGGCGCGCGGTCGCTTCATGCTCAGCGTCTTCGTTCCGAACACGCTTGGCCTGACGCGACTGCAGCTATCCGCCGAGGCGCCGCTGCCTTCCGAGGCAGTCTGGCTCGATCTGTACGAGCCCAAGCCGGAAGAAGAAAAGCGCGTCGAGGAATTCCTCGCGATCGACGTTCCGACTCGCGAGGAAATGCGCGAGATCGAGACTTCGAACCGTCTTTATGAAGAAGGCGGCGCGCTGTACATGACGGTCACGCTCGTGACCAAGCTCGACTCCGACGTGCCGGAGAACAACCAGGTGACCTTCGTGCTGAAGGACCACCGGCTTGCGACGAATCGGTATGTCGACCCGCTGCCGTTTCGCGCGTTCATCGCGTATTCGGAGCGCCATCTGTCGCATTGCGCGAGCGGCCCGCTGGTGTTCGTCGGCTTGCTCGAAGCCATCGTCAACCGGATCGCAGACGTGCTCGAGCGCGCTGGCGCCAATCTCGATGCGGTCTCCGCCGAAGTGTTCGCACCGCGCCGCCGGCGCAGCGGACCGCGTGATTTTCGCGCAGTACTGCAGCGCATCGGCCATGACGGCGACCTGGTCGGCAAGGCTCGTGAATCGCTGGGCTCGTTGTCGCGCGCGCTGGTATTCGTGCAGCAGACCGCCACCGACCTGCCGCACGACGCGCGCTCGCGCCTGAAGACCATTGCGCGGGATGTGTCCCAGATGGCCGACCACGCCGGCTTCCTCGGCAACAAGGTCAACTTCATGCTCGACGCGACGCTGGGCATGGTCAATATCGACCAGAACAACATCCTGAAGATCTTCTCGGTGGTGACCGTCGTGCTGCTGCCGCCGTCGGTCATCGGCGCCGCTTTCGGCATGAATTTCGACGTCATCCCGACCGCGCACCAGCCCTGGGGCTTTGCCGTCGCCCTGGCCCTGATGGGAATTTCGGCCATCGTGCCGTTCCTGATCTTCAAGTGGCGCGGTTGGTTATAATCCCGCCCCGACGCGCCCGTAGCTCAGCTGGATAGAGTACTGCCCTCCGAAGGCAGGGGTCACAAGTTCGAATCTTGTCGGGCGCGCCAGACTTCCCCTCCGGCTGGCTCAGCGGCGCCGCGCAGCCTCTCGCT
>JBIITU010000121.1:0-8446 GCA_044340335.1 Steroidobacteraceae bacterium | reverse complement strand
CATCGAGCGCCTCGAGACGGCCCGTCGAAGCGCCGTAGGCGACGTTGTCGCGCGACAGTTGTGCATAGCGCGCGATCTGCTCCTCCGACAGCTTGACGCCGCAGGCATCGAAGCGGCCGTCGAGATAGCCATTGACGAGGTAATAGCCGGTCCACGGATGCTCGAGCGCGATCGACTTCTGCCACAGCCCGGCGGCGCGGCAGTCGTCGCGCTTCGCCTGCGATGCGTCGTACAGCACGAAGCCCAGCACGAACAGCGCCTGCCGGTAACCCGCCGCGGCCGCCTGCTCGAGGTAGGGCAGCGCTTCGTCGGTGCGCTTGCTGTAATACAGCACCCGGCCGAGGGTGAACGCGGTGCGGGCGTGCCCCGGCTGCTCGGCGAGCACGCGCCGGCAGATATCGATCGCCTTGGGCAGGTCGATCTGGTTGCGGCCGAAGCCTGGCAACACCTTGTCGGGATCCGCCGGGTGGGCGGCGATCCGGTCGCAATCGTTGACAGCGGCCTGGGCCGGCGCGGGCGCGAACAGCGCCAGTGCGGCGCAGCCCAGCAACGCGGCGAACGGCCAGCGACCGGTGCGCAGTGCAGTGTGTCGGGTCATGTGGCGAACTCCCCCAGGTGCGAGATCAGTCGGATGACGGCAGATGCTGCGCGAGCAATGCGGCGAACTGTGCCGTGTCGGTGCGCAGGAAGTCGAGTTCGAATTCGGGCAGGTCCACGTAGGTGGACCCCGGTGGCAGCAGCGACTTCGAACGCAGCGTGACCGCGTAGACATCATCCCGCGGCGCGAACGCGATCACGGGCTGGCGCAGCGCAGCCAGACGGCCCGCAGTGTCGTGGCGGAACACGGCCTCATAGGCCGCGCCGGGATGCGGCGCGAGCAGGTAATCCACCAGACGGCGCTGCACGTCGGCCAGATCCCACGGCGGCCGGCGGTACTGGAAGCGCGCGCGCCAGGCTGCGGCCAGGTGCGAGCCGTCCTCGAGCGGCGTCACGCGCATCTGCGCGAAGCTCGCGAGGCCGGCGGCGTTCTCCTCGGCCGTGAAGCAGGGGATGGCGATCAGGCCGATCCGCCGCACCCGGCTCGGCGCAAGGTGGCCGAGTTCGATCGCCTCGAGGCAGCCGGTGTGCATGCCGAGCACATCGAACTGCGCGCCAACCGGCAAGGCGGCCAGCGCATCGAGCGTGGCTTCGGCGTACTCGGCCATCGACAGCGGTCGCGACGGCGCGTCGGAGAAACCATAGCCGAGTCGATCGAGCGCGATGCTGGGGCGCGGCAGCAGCGCCTGCAGGCGGCCCCACATCTGGCTGGAGCGCGGCGACATGTGCAGCAGCACCAGCGGCCGCTGCCGCCCCGACCCGAGCGCTGCGTCGAAGCCCGCGAGCCGCACGTGCACCTGGCCATGCCGCGTGTCGATGATGCGGCGGGTCTCGGTCATGACGCGCCGCCTGCGAACGCCACGCCCTCGGCTGCGGCGAAGTCACGGATCAAGGCCGCGACCGCCGCTGGATCCTCGTGATGCATCATGTGGCCCACCTCCGGCAGCGTGTGCAGCGTCAGGTGCCGCAGCATCGAACGAAAACGCGCCTCGCTGCCGTCCTCGCCCAGCCCGGGCAGGTACTCGGAACACGCCGCGAGCAGCATCAGCACCGGTATCTCCACCTGGCGCCAGCAGGCTTCCGTTTCATCGCGGCGGTACAGGGTTGGATTGACGAGACGATGCATGGGATCGGCGGCCAGTTCATGGCCACCGGCCACCGGACGCGTCCAGGCGCGCGCGACGAAGTCGGCGCGATCGGCCGTCAGGCGCGGATTGCGCATGCGCAACGTTTTCTCGAGCCGCTCCAGGTCTGGATAGACGGATGCCTTGCGCGGCTCGCGCAGCTGGTCAAGCCACTGCGCGTAGCGCGCGGGCGCCTGTTCCGGCTGCGTGCGCGGCAGGCCGAAACCCTCGAGCGAGACGATCCAGCGCAGGCGCTGCGGGCGGATGCCGGCATACAGCAGCCCGATGTTGCCGCCCATGCTGTGGCCGATCACGCGCGCGCGACGCTTGGGCACGAGCGCATCGAGCAGCGCCTCGAGATCGCCGAAGTAATCCGGGAACCAATACGGCTGGCCGGTGCTCGCCGTGTCACCGAAGCCGCGCCAGTCCGGCGCCGCGAAACTCCACTCGGGCGGCAGCGCGTCGACCAGGAACTGGAAGGTCGCGGCGTTGTCGAGGAAGCCATGCAGCAGCACGATCGGGTCGTCCGACGGCGGACCCCAGCGCGTGATGCGATGGCGCAGCCCGCGGATCTCGAGGAACTCGTGGCGCGCGGCACCCACGCTCAGGAGCCCAGGAACAGCGTGTAGGCGGGGTTGCCCGTCTCGTCACTGTACGGATAGTGCAGCGCATCGACGTGCAGCCGAAACTCGGCGCGTTCCGCGGGCGGCACCTGGATGCCGCACAGCACGCGACCATAATCGGAGCCGTGGTTGCGGTAGTGGAACAGGCTGATGTTCCAGCGCGACCCCACCGACTGCAGGAAGCGCAGCAGCGCGCCAGGACGCTCGGGGAACTCGAACCGCAGCAGCATCTCGTGCTCGATGCCGCGCGCATGCCCGCCGACCATGAAGCGCACGTGCAGCTTCGCGATCTCGTTGTCGGTCATGTCCATGACGCCATAGCCCGACTCACGCAGCCGCGCGATGACCTGTTCGCGATCCAGCCGGCCGTTCGCCAGCGAGAAACCGACGAAAATCTGCGCCGCCTCGGCCTTCTCGTAGCGGTAGTTGAACTCGGTGACGCTGCGCTGCCCGAGCAGTTCGCAAAAACGAAGGAAGCTGCCGGGCTGTTCGGGGATCTGCACCGCCAGCAGCGCCTCGCGCTGCGCGCCGATCTCGGCGCGCTCGGCGACGTGCCGCAGCCGGTCGAAATTCATGTTTGCGCCGCAGTTGATCGCGACGAGGCGACGGCCCGTGCAGCCTTCGCGCGCCACATACTTCTTGATGCCGGCGACGGCCAGCGCACCGGCCGGCTCGACGATCGCGCGCGTGTCCTCGAAGATGTCCTGGATCGCCGAGCACAGTTCGTCGGTGTCGACCGTCAGGATCTCGTCGACGTGTTCCTGCACCAGGCGGAAGGTTTCCTCGCCGACACGCCGCACCGCGACGCCGTCGGCGAAGATGCCGACGCGATCGAGCGCGACCCGCTTGCCGGCCTGCACGGACTGCAGCATCGCGCAGGAGTCGGCCGGCTGCACGCCGATGATGCGCAGCCGCGGCCACAGGTACTTCAGGTACACGGCCACGCCGGCGATCAGGCCGCCGCCGCCGATCGGCACGAACACCGCATCCATCTCGCCGCCCGTCTGGCGCCCAAGCTCCATGCCGATCGTGCCCTGCCCGGCGATCACGTCGGGATCGTCGAACGGGTGCACGAACACGAGGTTCTGTTCGCGCATCAGCACCAGCGCGCGCTCATAGGCGGCGTCGTAATCATCACCGTGCAACACGGCCTCGCCGCCCAGATCGATGACGGCCTGCACCTTGATGCTGGGTGTCGTCTGCGGCATCACGATGACGGCGCGGATGCCGCGCCGCTTCGCCGCCAGCGCAACGCCCTGCGCGTGATTGCCTGCCGAGGCGCAGATGACGCCGCGCGCTGCAGCCACCGCCGACAGCTGCGAGATCTTGTTGTAGGCGCCGCGCAGCTTGAACGAGAACACCGGCTGCAGGTCCTCGCGCTTCAGCAGCACCTCGTTGCCGAGCCGGCGCGACAGCAGCCGGGCGCGATCGAGCGGCGACTCGATGGCGACGTCGTAGACGCGAGCCTTGAGGATGCGCTCGATGTACTCACTCATGGGGCGGATGCGCTCAGGGCGTGGCTTTGACGGTCTGCCGCGCGAACGCCGCGTAGACGCGACTGACGAAGGCATCGCGGTCGGCGCGCGAACGCGCCAGCTCTTCGGCGGACGGCTGGTACTGCTCGATCAGTTCGGCCGTGACGACACCCTTGTCGGCGAGCAGTTTCTCGATGACGCGCATGCGCTCACGCTGCACCCACAGTTCGGCGCCGAGTTCGAGCGTGACGGCGATCAGGTTGTCGATCGCCGGGTTGTCGAAGAACGCCGGTTCCGGCGCGGCCTGGGGCGGCGCCTGCGGCGCGGCCGGCCGTTCAGGAGGTGATGCAGACATAGACCGCCAGAATAACGGCTGCGCGGCCCGCTTCAAAGCGGCCGCTATACTGAAGCATCCCGTGACCACTTCCTCCAGTTCCGCGGCGGCCGCCCGTCGCATCATCCTGTCGTCGGCATTGATTGGCGCGCTGTCGTCGTTCGCGATGAATGCGATCGTGCCGGCGCTGCCGCAGATCCAGCAGTATTTCGCCACCAGCATCGAGACCACGCAGCTGATCATCAGCGGCGGCTTCCTCGCGCTCGCGCTCGGCAACCTGCTCGTGGCGCCGCTGTCCGACCGGCTCGGTCGCAAGCCCATCGTGCTGACCGGGGTCGTCGCGTTCGCGATTGCCAGCGTCGTCGCGACGCTCGCTTCCCATATCGGCGTCGTGATCGGCGCGCGCATCGTGCAGGCCTTCGGCATCGGCGCCGGCGCCGCTGTTGCGCGCGCTGCCCTCAACGACCACTTCGGCCCGGAACGCGCCGCCACCGGCATCGCGTGGACCGCCATGACCATCCTGTTCGTGCCGCTGGTTGCACCCTCGATCGGCGGTTTCGCGACCGAAGCCTGGGGCTGGCGGAGCCCGTTCGCGCTGTCGGCGCTGTTCGGTGTCGCCGCAGCCGTGTTCATCGCGCTGCGCACCACCGACACCCGCGCAGCGGCCGCGGCGCCGACGTCGGTCGCGCCGCAGGGCATGCTGCGCAGCTACGCGCTGCTGCTGGCCGAACCACGCTTCCGCGCCTATGCGCTGTTTGGCGCGAGCATGCTGAGCGCCGTCTATGCCTTCGTGACCGGCGCGCCCTATGTCGCGAGCCGCACGCTGGGCCTGTCGCCAGGCGAGTACGGCCTGTGGGCCGGCGTGCCGGCCAGCGCGTCGTTGCTGGGGTTTGCGCTCGCGGCGCGGTTGTCGCGGCGCGTCGGTGCGGCACGCATGCTGGCGGCGGGCACCAGCATCGCGCTCGCCGGTGCCGCGACGATGCTGGTCGCGATCGCCTTCGGGCCCGCGCACCCGTTGGCTCTGTTCCTGCCGGCAGCGGTGGTCAGTTTCGCGCAGTCGATCTCGCTGCCAAATGCGCTTGCCGGGGCGCTGGGCCTGCAGCCGGGCGCGGCGGGCGCAGCTTCGGGACTGCTGGGCTTCCTGCAACTGGCGTTGTCGGCGGCGGTCGCGCAGGGGATCGCGGGCTTCGGCAGCGATTCAGCCTGGCCGATCGGCATCGCGATGCTGGGCGCGACGCTCGTCGCGGCCGTCGCGCATGCCAGGCTGCGCGCGCACGGCGCGCTGGCTGGTCCCGCAGTCAGATGAACGCCGTCAGATGAAATCGGGGCGGGGGCTGCGCTCGAGAAAGCGGAACTCGGACTTGCCGATGACGACACTGTCGCCGTCGCCGAGCGCGCGCCGCCGCGTGCGCTGGCCGTTGACGATGATGCCGTTCGTGCTGCCCAGGTCTTCGATGACCGTGTGATGCACGCCGACATGCACGGCGGCGTGGTGGCGACTGATGAAGCGCGAATCGATCTGGATGTCGTTGTCGGGTTCGCGGCCGATCGTCGTGCGCAGCGACAGCGCGAACAGGGTCTCGGTGTCGCCTTCGATCATCATCAGGTAGCGCGTCGGCACTTCGGTGAGGCCGGAAGCGCTCAGGCTCGCCGCCCCGCCCGGGTTCAGCGCCTGGATCGTCGACTGGCTGCGCACCGCAGGCTTGTCGGGCATTGCCGGCTGGCGCAGCAACGCTTCGAGCCGGTGCACGTGGTTCTCGGCCGCGCGCAGATCCGCCTCCACTTCCGTGACGCGCTGCTGCTGCACGCGCAGTTCCTCGCGCAGCAGGCGCATGGTCGGCGAGCGGTCGGCTGCGGCCGCCTCGGCCTCGGCGACCCGCTCGACCGCCTCCAGCAGCGACTGCTCGAGCGCCCGGCAGCGCTGCTCGAGCGCCTGGTTGTCAGCCAGCAGCGCGGTGCGGCCATCGCGTGCTTCGGCAACCTCGGCGCGCGCGGCGTCGAGTTCCTGCTCGCGGGCCAGCAGGCGTTGCTCGAGATCCTGGGCCCGCGAAGCGGGCCGCAGCACCGGCACGACATTGATCGAGTGCAACTCGAGCCGCGGGCCGGCGTAGTGCGACCCGCTCTCCGACACGAGCGCGCGCGTCTCGGCCGTCGTCTCGGGATCGACGCTGGGGGTGCGCATGCCGGGTAGCGGTGGATTCATGGTTACCGACAATAAACCCGAAGCCGCCGCAAAAACCAGCTATCGCGATTTGGCGACAGCCGCCGCGTTCAGGGTTTGCCCGGACCGCGCAACCGCGACGTGAAGCGGAACCGGCACTTGCCGATGTGCACGACATCGCCATCGCGCAGCACCGCTTCGCGCACCCGCTGCTTGTTGACCAGCACGCTGTTGGTGCTGTTGAGGTCTTCGATGACGGTCTGCCGCGGCCCCGACATGATCACGGCGTGATGCCGGCTGATCGAGGCGCGCGTGATCGCGATATCGTTGTCCTCGGCACGACCGATGGTCGTGCGTCGGGCGAGACGGAACACCGTCTCGGCATTGCCTTCGCTGAGGATCAGGTAGCGGGGCGCGCCTTCCGGCAGCAGCTCCGGATCGCGGCGCGCAACGAGTTGCGTGACCGGCGCCATCTCTGACGGCCGCGCTTCCACGCTCCGCGGCGGCTCTGCAGGGGCAGCAGCCGCGTCTTCCGGTGCAGGGAAAGCCCCCGAACCCGCCGCGGCATCGGCTGCGACATCGGCTGCGGCACTGGCTGCGGCACTGGCCGCAAGCGGTGCAGCGGGCGGCGGCGCAGCCGGCGCGGTGCTGGCCGGCACAGGGGGCGCGGGCTCCTCGCGCTGCGCCACGCGCCTGGCGTCGAACGCGCGCTGTGCTTCGAGCCGCGCATTCTTGAGGCTGACCTCGACTTCGAGCTGATGCACCCGGGTTTCGGCGAACTGCAGCGCTTCGCGCAGCTGCGCCTCGGTCGCAGCAGCAGCGGTGGCGGCCTGTTCGGCCAGCATGCGCAGCTGCTGTTCCTGCTCGGTGGCGGCAGCACTCTGCTGCACCTGCTGGGCGCGGGCAGTGTCGAGGTCCTGTTGCAGTGCCGAACGCGTGGTCACCAGTTCTTCGCGCAGCGTCGCGACGTCGCGCGTCAATGCCTGCAACTGCGTCTCGAGCGCGTCGCCGCGCTGCCGTTGCAGCTGCAACTCGTCGGCTCGCGCGCCGAGCGTCGACTCGGCGCTGGCCAGCCGCTGCGCGACCTGGTCGCGGTCACTGCTCGCCGTCGCCAGCGCGCCGCGCATCGCGGCCGCTTCGGCGCGCGATTCAGCGAGCTCCCGCTCGAGCAGCGCGACCCGCGCCAGCGCCTGCTCACGTTCGCCGGACATGCGGCCGCTCGACGCGCTCGTCGCCGCGATCTCGGCATCGGCCTCGCGCCAGATCGTCTCCCACAGGCCCCGCCGCGCCTCGCGGCTGCGCAGCGCCTCCTGCAAGGCTGCGATCTGGGCACGCGCGCCCGTCGCGTCGGCACCGGCCCACGCAGCAGTCTGCTCCGCGGCCTGCACGCGCTGCGTCAGCTCCGCAAGCCGGCTGGCCTGCGTCGCTGCGGCTGCATTCAGTTCTTCGATCAGCGCCTGCGCGGCGCGCAGGTCGTTCTCAAGACCCTCGTTGCGATGCCAGAACGACTCGCGTTCTTCACGCGCCACGGCGATCTCGGCTTCCGCCGCTGCGAGCCGGGCGGTTGCCGCGGCCGCTGTCGCTTCGGCAACCGAGGTGCGCTGGCGACTGTCGGCCACGGCCGCGTCGCGCTCTAGCAGCAACGTGCGCAGGCGATCGACATCCGCACCGAGCGCCGCGACCTCGGCTTCGAAATTGGCGAAGTCCGCCGAGATGGCGGTATCGGACAGGCGTGGCTGGATCAGGGTCGGGCCCGAGTCGTCCTCACCCAGGGCGCGCTGTGCGTCGAGCTCGGCCTCATAGGCCTCGAGATCGAGCATCGGCAGCTCGGCGGTGGACTCGAGCTCTTCCGGGGTGGCAGGCTGGGGTTGCGCTTCGGATACCATGGCGACATGGGTAACCGAAACCGGCCCGACTTTCCAGTACGGGAGTCACAGCACTGAGCTCCCTCAGATCCCCGGTCCTGCTGCTGACGGCGGCGCAGGCGTTGATGGGCTGCGGCACCATCATGCTGGTGGCCTTCGGCGGCATCATCGGCACCCATCTCGCGCCGCACCCGGCCCTCGCGACCTTGCCGCTGTCGCTGTCCATCCTGGGCGTCGCGGCGACGTCGCTGCCCGCTGCCCTGCTGA